>CAJJDJ010000050.1 GCA_905182825.1 Thiotrichaceae bacterium UBA7359 | reverse complement strand
TCTTTTTGGTTGTGTGTTCCTTTAATAATGGAGTCATTATAGGACTAACTTCATTATTTATGATTATAATTTTGACGACGATATTATATTTGATAAGTAATTGTATTCCATCAAGCCACAGTCTTGTTAGCGTTATTATTGTCAGCGCTACAGTGGTTTTAGTAGCAAGAATGATACTAAATTCGGAAATGTATTTTGTTGCAGAGACAATAGGTTTGTTTTTGCCATTATTAGTAATTAATAGTTTGGTTATATCTCTTGGCGAAGAAGTTTTTTCTAAACAAGATCATAAGTCTACTGTGCTTTATATCTTGAGTGTTGCTACTGCAGTTTTTATTTTTTTTATACTTTTTGGTTTTCTGAAAGGATTACTTGATGTATTTGCGATTATCAAATCACCTGCGGGTAACTTTATTTTAGCAGGGTTGTTGTTTGCGACGATTAATTTTTTTAAAAGCAATGAAGTTGTCGAGTAATTAAAAGAGTGAAAAGCGTTGAATAAAATAAAACGAACACGCATATTTAGTATATTACGAGAGCAGAATCCTTCCCCTACTACAGAGTTAGTATACCAAACTCCATTTGAACTATTGATTTCCGTTATTCTTTCAGCTCAAGCTACAGATGTTGCTGTCAACAGAGCTACTAAGAAATTGTATGCTGTTGCTAATACACCTGAGAAAATTCATACATTAGGCTTATCGAAACTTAAATCTTACATTAAAACCATTGGTCTTTATAACAATAAGGCAAACAATATTATCGAGACTTGTCGACTTCTGGTGGAAAAATTTAATAGTGAAGTTCCAAAAGATCGAGAACCATTAGAGAGCTTGCCCGGGGTGGGACGAAAGACAGCAAACGTCGTATTAAACACAGCCTTTGATGAGCCGACTATCGCGGTTGACACACATATTTTTCGTGTGTCAAATCGTACAGGTATTGCATCAGGAAAAAATGTAACTCAAGTTGAACAGCGTTTGTTGAAGTTTGTTCCGAATGAATTTAAAAGAGATGCGCATCATTGGCTTATTTTACATGGACGGTATACCTGTATTGCGCGTAGCCCTAGATGTGGAAGTTGTATCATATTCGACGAATGCGAATGGAAAGAACGTGAAAAGCATGCAGAAAATTGATAAAGTAAGATATGTTTGTTCAAGACAGAAACGAAGCACGTAATTACTTTTATCTGGTATGGAATAAGCAAAAAAATAAACTTCCGTTGGAACCAATAGAAGTCATTATAGCCGATGTAATTGTGGAGCATCCCGAATATCACCACTATCTTGAAGTGAAAGAAACGTCAAAAGAAAATGATTTTAGTCCTGAGGAAAACCAAACGAATCCTTTTCTACACATGGGGATGCATATTGCATTAAAAGAACAAGCTAGCTCAGATAGACCCTTAGGGATTAAGAAAATTATAAAAAAAATAATGAGTAAGTCTAATTCTATACATGATGCAGAACATAGAATGATGGAATGCCTTGGGCAAATATTATGGGAAGCACAACGTTCTAATTCCGTGCCAGATGATGATAAATATCTTGAGTTTTTGAATAAGATTTGTTGATAGTGAAAAATGACGTATACACCTTGTTTGAAGAAGATGAATCTCGTTCATTGGAAGAACAACTTGCGCTATTAGCCGAAATTTCTCAAAGTTTCTCAAGTACGCTAAATATATCCCAGACTTTAAATATTGCAATAGAGCGATTTTTGGAATATCTAAATGCTGAAGCGGCATCTATATTTTTATTAGATGCTGATTCTCAAGAGTTGGTGTGCGCTGAATGCGCTGGACCAGTTAATATAACTGGTTTAAGACTATCTTCAAATAAAGGTATTGTGGGTAAAACAGTAATGACACGTAGTATTCAGGTGATTCGTGATGTGCAAAGTGACCCAGATTTTACGAGAAAGATTGATGCTGCGTCTGGCTTCTCGACACGTTCAATCCTCTGTGTGCCACTAATCATCAATAATGAATGTATTGGTGCATTGGAATTATTAAATAAAAAGAATGATGATTTATTTGGGGACCAAGATAAGCATCTCTCTATGGCATTAGCTTCTTATGCAGCATTAGCGATCAATAATGCACGTATGGCAGATGCCTTAGTTGAACAAGAACGTATGCGCAAAGAACTTGAATTAGCGAGAGAAATACAACTCGACCTTTTGCCCGATGTGTCAGAAGAATCAAACTTTCCCATTAATGGTGTGAATGTGCCTGCATTAGAGGTGTCAGGTGACTTTTATGATTTTTTTAGGCGTGATGATGGATTAATTTATTTCAACTTGGCTGACGTGTCTGGTAAAGGCATGAATGCGGCTATGTTAATGGCGAAAGCTAGTAGCTTATTACATCATTTGGCAAAAGATATTGATGACCCAGGAGAATTATTAGCTAGGGTCAATGATGAAATTTGCGAAACTGTATCGCATGGCATGTTTGTCACAATTGTTTCAGGCTTCATTGATACCAATACGTGTACAATTAAATATTCTAATGCGGGACATCAGCCACCATTGTTTCATCACTATTCTGGAGAATTCGAAGAAATAGAAGCAGGAGCGCCGCCGATTGGAATTCTTCCTGGAACAGAATTTCCTGTTACAACAATTAAGCTTGATGGTGGGTCTGTTTATATTTTCACGGATGGTGTCACTGAGAGTCGAGACGACGAGCAGAAGTTATTAGATGTGGGCGGTTTGATCAAATTGATTGAAGAGAATTCGAAAGTGACACCAACAAAGCGTTTGGAAAATATTGTTGCAAAAATTCAGAATCCGAATATTGAGCAACATGATGATATTACTCTAATGGTTATTGAGTGTTGTATAGAATGAGTGTGGAAATGCTCTCTGAAATACGATTTCCAGCGAGAGCAAAACGCTTATCTGAGGTGAGGGCGTTAGTGAAGAAAAAAGCTAAAGAAATGGGCTGCTGTTCTGAATTAACAGATAAGTTAGTAATTGCGGTTAATGAGGCCTGTATGAATGTCATTCAGCACGCCTATAAGGATGATGAGTCAGGAGAAGTTCTGCTGCAGATAATTAGTGATGATGGAAAGATTCATTTTAGAATAGAGGACTATGCCAACCCGATAGATTTAGACTCAGTCGAGCCTCGAGATCTTGATGATTTACGACCGGGTGGCTTAGGAACACATTTCATCAATGAGATAATGGATGAATGTGACAGGGGCTATCTTGAAGGAAAAAATGGAAATTACCTCGAGATGACAAAAAAAATAAGTTAAAAATAAAATGTGAGTATTAAGTATGAATATCGATAAAGTGGAAGGCGCAAATTTTACGGTTATAGGACTAGAAGGAGATGTAGACCTGTCTTGTTCCCCTGATGCTCGGAGAAGTATTCTGGATGTGTTACAAATGAAAAAAAACCTGTTAATTGATCTGGCAAAGGTAAGTTATATAGATAGCTCCGGTGTGGCTAGTTTGGTTGAGGGTTATCAGACAGCTAAAAAGCAAAGCTTAAAATTTGGTCTAGTGGGTGTTAGTGATGCTGTAATGAGTGTTTTAAAGTTAGCGCGACTTGATAAAGTTTTTCCTATTTATGATTCTGTAGCAGAGTTTGAAAAAGAGGATGCCTAAATCAGATAATCACCCAGTAATTAATTCATTGGAACTCGTTGGTCGTTCAACTGTAAAGCTGATTGAAGAAGCGGGTTACTGTTTTACTTTATTATTTGAATCACTATTTTGGATTTTAGTCGGTCCATTTATAAAACGACCGGTCCGCGTCTCATCAATATTTTCGCAAATGATGACAATGGGTGTAGCCGCATGCCCGATAGTATTTGTTCTATCATTTTCGATCGGTGTCATGTTAGCTATTCAAATGATTTATA
>CAJJDJ010000049.1 GCA_905182825.1 Thiotrichaceae bacterium UBA7359 | reverse complement strand
GGTTGTCAATCGATCAGCAAGATATTTCCACTTATAGTGATGAACTTTCAAATATTTTAAATCTTGTTGACAGTATGAATTCAGTTGATACAGAAGACATTTCACCAATAGCACATCCTTTAGACTTGACTGCACGTTTTCGTACTGATTCGGTAACGGAAGTCAATCAACGTGACCAGTTTCAAAAGAATGCATCGCAAACAGATGCCGGCTGTTATCTCGTGCCAAAAGTTATTGAATAAAGAATTAATAGCTTTTCAACTTACGTTTATTCAAAAAAATCATGCATCAATCTACCTTGGCTCAATTATCGACTGCACTTGAATCGAATCAGATCAGTAGTGAAGAATTAACAAGACACTATCTTGATCGCTGTAAAAAATTTAATGAGTCTCTAAATTGTTTTATCACCATTAACGAAGAATTAGCATTGACTCAGGCAAAATTTGCTGACATACAACGTGCATCTGGTGATGCCACACCTTTAACAGGCATTCCCATTGCACAAAAAGATATTTTTTGCACTAATGGTATAAAAACATCTTGCGGTTCAAAAATGTTAGATAATTTTATTGCACCATATGATGCAACTCTTATAAGAAAAATGAATTCGGCTGGGATAGTAAACATAGGTAAAACCAACATGGATGAGTTTGCTATGGGCTCATCTAATGAGACTAGTTTTTATGGTGCCGTCAAAAATCCTTGGGATCAAGAGACTGTCCCCGGCGGCTCATCTGGTGGTTCAGCGTGTGCGGTTGCCGCTCGATTAAGCCCTGCAGCAACAGGTACGGATACAGGTGGTTCGATTAGACAACCCGCGTCACTTTGCGGTATTACAGGCCTTAAACCAACGTATGGTAGAGTTTCTCGGTATGGCATGATTGCCTTTGCATCAAGTCTTGACCAGGGTGGGCCAATGACACAAACTGCTGAAGATGCGGGGCTAATCATGAATGTTATTGCTGGCTTTGATAAGCGCGATTCTACCTCTGCCGAGAACTCGATTGATGATTATACTGCAAGATTAAACGACTCAATTGAAGGCCTAAAGATTGGGCTACCGAAAGAATATTTTAGTGAAGATCTAGATAGTAATATTGCTAAGTTAATAGAAGAAGGAATTAAAGAATTAGAAAAATTAGGTGCGATTTGTAAAGAAATAAAGTTACCCTATACAGAATTATCAATCCCTGCTTATTATGTTGTTGCACCAGCAGAGTGTTCTTCAAACTTATCACGTTTTGATGGTGTTCGTTTTGGATATCGTTGTGAAAATCCACAAGATCTTTCGGATCTTTACTGCCGTAGTCGTAGCGAAGGTTTTGGTAAAGAAGTAAAACGTCGCATTATGATCGGCGCTTATGTTTTGTCAGCTGGATATTACGATGCATATTATTTAAAAGCGCAAAAAATTAGACATCTTATTCGTTTAAATTTTCAAGAAGCACTTAAAGATGTTGATGTCATAGCTGGACCAACAGCAATCGGGACTGCATTCAAATTAAATGAAATGATAGATGATCCTATCAGTATGTATCGTTCCGATCTTTACACTGTTTCAGTGAACCTTGCCGGTCTACCTGCAATTTCAATTCCCGTTGGTTTTGTGAACAATCTACCAGTCGGAATGCAATTGATAGGGAATTATTTTGAAGAATCACGATTATTAAATATCGCTCATCGCTTTCAACAAGTAACAAATCATCACAAAGCTATACCTGAAGGATTCGAATAATGGAATGGGAGACAGTCATTGGGCTTGAAATCCATGCTCAATTAGCGACCAAAAGTAAAATCTTCTCTGGGGCTGCTACTGCATACGGAGCTGAGCCTAATACTCAGGCTTGTGAAGTAGATCTGGGACTTCCCGGTGTCTTGCCCGTACTCAATGAAGAAGTTATATTCATGGCCATCAAGTTTGGTTTGGCGATTGGTGCTGAAATACCCAAACGCTCGATTTTTTCTAGAAAAAATTACTTCTACCCCGACCTGCCTAAGGGTTATCAAATTAGTCAATTTGAATTACCTATCGTAAGCCGAGGTAATCTTGATATACAGTTACCAGACGGCACGATAAAAGAAATAGGCATCACGCGCGCGCATCTAGAAGAAGATGCGGGAAAGTCTATGCATGAAGGTTTTGGTGACCAAACAGGAATTGACCTAAATCGTGCGGGTACACCCTTATTAGAAATCGTTTCTGAACCTGATCTGCGAAGTGCTAAAGAAGCAGTCGCATATATGAAGAAGATTCATTCTATAGTGTGCTATCTGAAAATCTGTGATGGTAATATGCAAGAAGGATCATTCAGGTGCGATGCAAACGTATCAATCCGTCCTAAAGGTCAAGAAACTTTTGGCACACGCGCAGAATTAAAAAACATCAACTCGTTTCGTTTTGTTGAACAAGCGATTAATATTGAGATAAAAAGACAAATAGATATTATTGAAGACGGTGGAAAAATAATTCAAGAAACACGCTTGTACGATCCTAATAAAAATGAAACTCGTTCAATGCGCAGTAAAGAAGAAGCAAACGACTATCGCTATTTTCCAGATCCAGATTTATTACCGATTCAAATCGAAGTTGAACTAATTGAAAAAATTCGAAAAGAATTACCTGAGCTGCCCAACGCTAAGAAACAACGCTTCATAGATGAATTCAATCTATCCGACTACGACAGTACCGTACTAACTGTTCAGAAAGAGATAGCTGATTATTTTGAAGCTTGTGTGGTTATAACCGAAGGTGAAGTTAAACTCAGTGCTAATTGGATTGCTGGTGAATTATCAGCCTCTTTAAACAAGGAAAATAAAGACATAACCGAAAGTCCGGTCACAGCTAAAATGTTAGGTAGCATGATTAAACTAATCAAGGACGACACGATCTCTGGGAAGATAGCAAAACAAGTTTTTGAAGCTATGTGGAATGGAGAAGGTGATGCGGGCTCAATAATCGAAAGAAAGAGTTTAAAACAAATCACTGATAGAAATGCCATCGAGAAGCTAGTTGATGATGTGATTGTCAATAGTCCAGTCCAAGTAGGACAATACAAAGCGACCCCAGAAGAAAAAAAAGAAAAACTCATCGGTTATTTCATAGGTAAAATAATGAAAAAATCACAAGGCAAAGCAAACCCAAAACAAGTTAATGAATTAGTGAAAGAAAAACTAAACACTGAAAGTCTATAAGCGAATCAAAATGGATGAATAGACCCATAAATTTTAGTTGGGTTTGATTAATATATTATGTACCACAATATGTCTGAGTAACTACCTCCTCGGGTGTCGGTGGAGATATAAACTCTTCGTTATCTGAAGAAACTACAAATGGATTAACCAATACTTTTGCAAAACGATTGAAAACACTATAATCACCATTATCTTCGGCCGCTCTTATTGCTTTTTCAACTTGATGATTACGTGCGATAAATACTGGGTTTACACTATGCATTTCGACTTTTGTCTCGGGATTATCTGACTTCAACTTTCTCCATTCATTTAACCACGCTACTCCTTTTTTACGATCTAAAAATAATTCCAAAAATGGCTCTTCCGCTTTACCTTTATTTACATTCGTTAAATAATTAAAAAATAATGTAAAATCAATTTCTTCCTCTGATAGCATTATTAACGAGTCACTAATAAATCCTGAGTTTTCGCCAGCACATTGATCAAAACCAAACTTTTTAAGCATGCCTTGCTGTAAAGAAGTATCAAAACTCGATGTGAATTCAGCTAACTGTTCCTCAAGAATTGCTATCGCAGTTTCTGTTTTGAGTTCTAATAAAGGTATGAATGTTTCAGCAAGACGGTTTAAATTCCAAATAGCTATTGTAGCTTGTTGATCCCATGCATAACGACCATACCTGTCAATCGAACTAAAAACCCTATTTGGTTTGAATTTATCCATAAATGCACATGGCCCATAATCTAGAGTTTCACTGACAATCGACATATTGTCTGTATTCATCACGCCATGAATAAAACCAACCAGCATCCATTGTGCTATCAGTTCCGCTTGTTGATTAATCACTACGCTCAATAGTCTTATATATTTATCATTATAATGTTCTAGTTCTGGAAAATGTTGATTTATAACAAAGTCTGCTAATGCCTTAACTACGCTTATTTGTTGTGTGCCAGACGCATACTGAAAGGTACCAACACGAATATGACTGGCAGCAGTTCTAACTAAAATAGCACTCGGTACAATGTTTGTTCGCTGAACCATATCCCCAGTTTCTATGATCGCAAGTGCTCGTGTGGTGCGAATACCTAAACCAGCCATAGCTTCGCTAATTAAATATTCTCGAAGTACTGATCCCAATGTTGCACGGCCATCACCCGCGCGAGAATAATTTGTACGACCTGACCCTTTCAATTGTAGATCTATCAATGAATCATGGTTAGTTTTCATTTGCCCGAGCATATGTGCGCGTCCATCGCCAAGTATAGGCACCCAGTGTCCAAATTGATGCCCTGAATAAGCCATAGCAATAGGAGAACTAATTGAATCTGCATCATTACCAGCCAGTATCATTAATCCTTTTTCACTTTTAAACCAACCGCTATCTATCCCATATTCTTTAAGAAGGTTTTCATTAAGTTTAACCAGTAATGGAGCCGAAGATTTCGAGATATTTGATTCTGAAAACATTGCTATTGGAAGAGCACGGTATCTTTGCAATCTGATAGGACTAAGGCTTAATGCGGCTGTATTCACTTATTAACT
>CAJJDJ010000048.1 GCA_905182825.1 Thiotrichaceae bacterium UBA7359 | reverse complement strand
GAATAACGTGGTGGTGGCTCAGTAAAATGTTGTTCATCACGTATCTCTTTTAATTTTATTTTATCGCCTTCTTTCATTTGGGGTAGCATTTTTTCATCATCACCACCTTGAGAATCATCTTTGCCTTCAAGATAAACCGCCATAAAGCCCTCATCAGCGATAGCTGAACCATTAGAACGAAACAGATTTCCATCACCACATGACATGTCGACCGCGACAGTATCTATGATTGCGTTCGTCATTTGACTTGCCATAGTTCTTTTCCAGATCAGTTCATATAGTTTGAATTGTTCAGAAGTTAAACTGTCTCTTATATCCTGCGGAGCTCTAGTTATTGACGTTGGACGAACGGCTTCGTGTGCTTCTTGAGCATTTTTAGATTTTGTTTTAAACACTCTTGGCTCATCGGGTAAAGATTGCTTTCCGTATCTAGCTGATATAAATTCGCGAATTTGAATGATTGCTTCTTGAGCTAGATTAATGGAATCTGTTCGCATATAGGTAATAAGACCAACAGCACCTTCGCCAACATCAATTCCTTCATAAAGTTGTTGCGCTGTTCTCATAGCATGTTGTGCTGTGAACCCTAGCTTGCGCACGGCTTCTTGCTGTAGTGTTGAAGTAATAAATGGTGCTGCAGGTTGACGTTTACGTTGTTTCTTAATTACGGTTTCAACCAACAATTCACCACTAGCTGCTTTGTCTAAAGTAGCTTTTATTTCTGCAGCATGTTGTGTTTTCTCTATAGTGAATTGTTTTATTTTTTCATTCTTATATTGCGTAAGCTTACCACTGAAATTATTTTTTTTATGTTCCAGGTCAGCTTCAATAGTCCAATATTCTCTCGGTTCAAATGCTTGTATCTCTTTTTCACGTTCAGCAATCATCCTGAGTGCAGGAGACTGTACACGGCCAGCAGAAAGTCCCCTTTGAATTTTTTTCCAGAGCAATGGTGAAAGATTGAAACCAACTAGATAATCGAGCGCACGTCGAGCTTGTTGTGAGTCAATTAAATTTGAAGCTAATTCTCGCGGATTTTTAATTGCATTCTGTACTGCGCTTTTAGTTACCTCATGAAATACGACTCTATGTACTAACTTATTTTTTAGCTCACCTTTTTCTTTTAATAATTCATGAAGATGCCATGATATCGCTTCTCCTTCTCTATCCGGATCAGTCGCTAGATACAATGTATCCGCTTTCTTTAGTGCTTTTGAGATAGCAGTAACCGCTTTAGCATTTTTTTCAATAGCTTCATAACGCATTGAAAAATTATTTTCAGGATCAACAGCGCCTGTTTTAGGTAAAAGATCACGGACGTGCCCATATGACGCCAATACCTTGAAATCCTTACCAAGATAACGTTCAAGTGTTTTACATTTTGCAGGTGACTCAACAATTACAAGAGAACTACTCATATTTGCTAAACAATATCACTATTTTAAATGAGGGGAAATAAAAATTTAATGGACTACCGCACTAACTTCGTCCATTACGATTTCTTCCATCCATGCAAACGCAGCTTCTTTACCCGGACGATTAAATAATACCATTAACACAACCCACTTAAGTTGTTGCAATTCTATAGTCTCAGTTTCAAGCGCCATTACTCTATCAATGACAAGCTCACGATCTTCTGAGTAAAGTACGCCTGATTGTTCCAAGAATAGCAAAAAACCCTTACATTCGACATCAAGCTTTTCATTCTCTATGTCATTAAAAACCCTTATTGATCTAGAACAAAACACGCTGGTATCTAACACACCTTTTTGTGTCGCTAGTCCTTCTAACCAATCAATTGCTTTATCAACTTGAAGTTCTGCAAAACCAGCGTGCACTAATTGCATTTTTAAATCTTGTTGTTCGGGGTTTATTTCGAGTTCTTCCTCGACGTAATGATCAAATAAATAAATGAGCACATCTAAAACAGTTTCTTTCATATATTATAATCTTCTTTTAACTATTCACAATGACAATACTTGACGCCGTATTGAGTTTCAACCATTCATTTTAACTGTGATCTTCATAGCATGGCGGAAACGTCATCTGCCGTCAATCATGTTAATTCAATAAGCCCTTATACTGATAATATTTCGTAAGTCATAATATTTATATAGTTTCAATTCGCTAAGTCTAACCTGACTAACTTCTACTAAATCAAGACTTTTCAAAACAACATTCATCACGGAGAATCACTTCATAAGAGTGTCATTTTATTACCTCTAATAATCAAACATACCATACACAAATTCATTATGAATTAAGCCTAGTATCAGAAAGATATATTGATTTCGATCTAAGTTTTATCTAACTGAAAAGTTCGTACGTTAAAAAAAAGATCCACATTGAATTTGATGTTGAGGGTCAGGATGTAATCGATAGTTTTGAAGATACTGGATTAAATATTCTTTACATTACGATAACTATTATGTCATGAGAATGCGACTTCTAAAGCTTCTTAGTTTGACTATAGACTTCTTATTGTGTCTAACACATGCATCGGCCGTTTTGCTTCCATCACCATTGCATAGCTCACTTTACTAAACGTTTTTAAAACCATCACAACACCAACATACTCTTCAGGTAAACTTACATTTTTAGACTTAGCTTGTTTATTTGCAATTGCTAGATAACTCTCCTCAAAGGAATTAATACCACCAATCACATCCAAACCACTTCTTATGGTAGCATCAACAGCCTGCACCAATATTTTAGTCAACCCACCATTAGCGTCATTACTTTCTTTAGTTATCTCAGTATCTTTCTGCGAATTATCTTTTTTGATATTTGGTCCTATTCTATCCTCAACAACATAATCACTCTGGTAAACACCGAGTATATTACCTACTTCAAGACCTTGTTCTTTACCAAGATTCAACACCACCACTTGATATTGGCTAATTTCCGAAACACCATCGAGAACGGAAAGGATACTACCTTTCATTACACTATTTGTTGTTCGAGGAACAAATTCATTGGTGAATCCCTCATTAGTATGAGGAAATAATCGATCTCCTTTCATGACCTCTTTATCAGCAATGGTAATTATCGCAGAAGCCGGGTCTCCCCTTTTTTGTATTGTGGCATCACCAATATAAAGAGCTTCAAAACCCAAAATCTCACCCGCAACCTTTTCATGAGCTTTTTTTGGAGCGACATAAGACGCGCCCTTTCGGTAAATTGAATATTTTACAATTTTTGATTCTTTCGGTATGTCACGCACGTAGATGATGTCGCCTGAACTTGCCATCAAATGGCCATCATAATTTGAAACTATGTAAGGCCACTGTTCTATTTCATTCTCATCGAGGACAATTGACTGCTCAAGAAATTGCTGAATTGCATCGATTGGAATACTTTGAATGGCCTCAGCATTTTGCGTACTAATAATAGTCGGATACAACTTTACATTACGCCCAGTTACTAACTGGCTGGTTCCTCTTTCAAGGTTTAAAACAGGCTCCCCATCTTCGTACAAAAGAGAGACAATATCTCCCGGATATATTAAATGCGGGTTGAATATTTGAGGATTATCCCCCCAAATTTCCGGCCAACGCCAAGGTTCTTGTAAAAATCGAGCAGAAATATCCCATAGTGTATCACCCTTCACAACGGTGTAATTCTCTGGATGTCCTGGGTTTATTGTCAATTCATCCGCCCTCACGCTAATAGTTAATAGCAAAACCGCGCATGAAATTAGAATTTTATTGAACATGTCTATAATCTTAGATGATTTCCTTAATGTAGATTAGCAAAAAGTATAGCAAAATGTTAGCTGAGACTATATTTTTTTGTGGTTTAACTACAACAAATTATTTTTCCTGTATACTATCAGTCAGTTATGACTATTTTGGAGCGAATAGTGCTATGGCAATACTCAAAGTTTTGAATTTTCCTGACCCACGCCTGCGTGCTAAGGCATTACCGGTCGAAAAGATAGACTCAAAAGTAAAGGAGATTGCCGGCAATATGTTAGATATCATGTATGCAAAAAATGGTATTGGTCTCGCTGCAACTCAAGTTAATATTCAGCAGAGAATCGTTGTGATTGATTTATCAGAAGAAAAAAACGAACCATTGATATTGATTAACCCTAAAATCACCAAATTAGTAGGCAGCGGAACAATGCGAGAGGGGTGCCTTTCGGTACCTGATTATTATGACATTATTGAACGTGCTGAATATATAGAGTTTTGTTATAAAACGCTTGATGATGAAGTGATTACTTCGAATGCTGATGGTTTGTTAGCTGTTTGTATTCAGCATGAAATTGATCATCTTGATGGTAAACTGTTCATTGATTATCTTTCGTTACTTAAACGTCAGCGATTAAAGAAAAAAATCGATAAACAAGAAAAACTTCAGCAAAAAACATTGTGACTCATGCCAAATTAAGACTCGCGTTTGCTGGCACACCGGAAATTTCTCGGATTGTGCTAGAAGAACTCATTAATGTAGGCCAGCACTCTGTCGATGTGGTTTTAACTCAACCTGATCGACCAGCTGGAAGAGGTCGTAAGCTCAAACAGAGTGAAGTTAAACTTTGCGCCCTTGAAAATAATATTTCTGTCCTTCAACCTGAGACATCTAAAGAACTTACTTCAGACAGATTGAAGGATTGTGACTTAATTCTGGTAGTAGCCTATGGTCTCCTCTTAACACCAGAAATTTTAGCTACCCCTAAATATGGCTGTATCAACATACACACCTCGTTATTGCCCCGTTGGCGCGGAGCAGCACCTATTCAAAGAGCCATCGAAGAGGGTGATAATGAGACTGGAATTACTATCATGCAGATGGATAGTGGATTAGATACTGGTCCAATTTTAGAACAATTTGTTTGTTCAATTTCACCTAATGACACTGCAAAAACATTGCATGACCGTTTGGCCATTATGAGTGCGAAAAAAATAAATGAGTCATTATTTAAAATTGTTAAACATCAGACTAATGCAATAAAACAAGACAACTCAAAAGCAACTTATGCGAAAAAAATCAGCAAACAAGACGCAAAAATAGACTGGTCTCAGTCTGCCATTGAATTAGAAAGAAAAATTCGAGCATTCAATCCATTTCCCATAGCACATACAGTAATCAACAACATCAATGTGAGAATATGGGAAGCAGAAATCAAACGAAGTTCAGAAGATTTAGTTGTTGGTACGCTACTAAATAACAAAACAGGCATAAGCATCATGACAGGCAAAGATGTTTTGACAATCACAAGATTACAATTGCCTGGAAAACGACCAATGTCCGCAATCGATTTCTTAAACGGTCATCCTGATTTTATCAACGATAATAACATCGCAGGCTAGATCTAACTCTTATGTCATCGCGTTTAATAGCTACCCAAATAATTTCGCAAGTATTTGAAAATAAATTCACACTAACTTATGCATTACGAGATAATAAATCATTCAAACAAGCAGGAAATGACAAAGCATTAATCCAAGAAATTTGCTACGGGACATTTCGATGGTATATACAACTTGAATATATTCTTAATCACTTATTAAAGAAGCGTATAAAGAAAAAAGATAGCCAACTTAAATATCTAATAGTTATTGGGTTGTATCAATTACGCTTCATGCGAATCCCTGCTCATGCTGTTGTCTCTGAGACTGTTAATACCTGTAAAAAAATGAAAATGGAATGGGCAAAAAGCTTAGTCAATGCAATTTTACGTCGGTATATTCGAGATACAAAAATATTCGATCCTCATATTAATAATGACGACAGTCTTATCACATCGCATCCCAAGTGGTTTATCAAACAACTCCGGCTGGACTGGCCAGTGGAATGGGAAAGTATCCTTGAAGCAAACAATCAACACCCTCCAATGTATCTTCGGGTAAACCAACTACGTCAAAGTCGAGAAGAGTATTTAATAAAAATGGAACAAGCTGGTATATTAGGGAAAAGTGCGCCTTATTCTGAACAGGGAATAATTGTGGAAAAGCCGGTTGATGTTGGTTTATTGCCAGGGTTTAATGAAGGCGATGTTTCAGTACAAGAGCTTGCTGCTCAATTTTCAGTAAAATTACTTGATCTAAAACCCGGACAGAATGTTCTCGATGCCTGTGCTGCACCAGGAGGTAAGAGTTCACATATCCTTGAGTCGCAACCAAGCCTTGAATCTTTAACTGTAATCGAAAAAGAGCCGAGTCGTGCAAAAAGATTATCTGAAACGTTAATTAGGCTAGACCTCCATGCTATCATTAAAGTCTCAGATATAAATGATATTGAAAATTGGTGGGATAACGAACTTTATGACCGTATTTTATTAGATGCTCCCTGTTCTGCCACAGGAGTAATACGCCGACATCCGGACATTAAAACCTTGAGAACACTGAAAGAAGTTGAATCTATTAGTACGTTGCAGTTGCAGCTTATAGAAACGCTTTGGAAAACCTTGAAGATAAATGGATTATTAGTTTATGTTACTTGCTCTATATTTAAACAAGAAAATTCGGAACTAATAAAGCAATTCATCAGTAGTAACAAAGACTGTGTTCTCAAACCTATTGATGCGGACTGGGGTGAGAACACAGGCTACGGCAAACAAATATTGACAGGACAAAACGACATGGATGGCTTCTTTTATTCTTGCCTAGAAAAGATATAGTCTTATGTCTTATGTGTCTACTAATATAGTAAAATATGGCATCATTCTTATACTGGCATCTATCAACTATTCCAGTACTGCAAACACCACTAAATCAAGCTCAATTCGAATTTATTTAGATAAGAACACTTATTATCTCGATGCTTTATGTGATATTGAATTATCAGAAGAAGCTTATAGAGCATTACGCCATGGGGTTTCCTTTGAAATCCATGTTCATTTTCAATTACGTTTAAAACGTTACTGGTTCTGGGATAAGACAATCAGCGAAAAAATATTAATCTATAAACTCGAACATAAACCACTAACCGAAAATTTTCTAACTACTGATTTGTTGACTGGGTTGCGTCATTCACATGATAATCTTGATGCTGCGTTAAATCATATAAAAATCATTTCAAAAATGAGTCTATTCGAACAAAATTTATTAATCAAAGATAAAATATATATTGCAAGAATTCGTGCTTATCTTGATATTGAATCATTGCCACCACCAATGCGTCCTCAAGCATACTTTTCTTCAAATTGGGAACTTACAAATGAATGGTATAAATGGGAATTGATGCGATGAATAAAGGAAGCAATCTGATATTGCTCATCGGCTCAAGTCTATTTTTTTTCATGCTTGCTTCATTGGTGATCATGAGTCAATCATTACAAAATTCAGAATTATTTAATCGTTATTATTCAATTCTGCTCATATTAAATGGACTAGGTTTAGTAAGTTTAATCATATTAATTATATTAAATATCAATCGCTTAATTCGCCAATTTAAAAATAAAATCATTGGCTCTCGAATGACAGTCAGAATGGTTGTGCTTTTTTCCATATTATCAGTCACACCTGTTCTAATTGTGTACTACTTTTCTTTAGACTTCTTGCATCGCGGTATTGATAGCTGGTTTGACTTGAGAGTAGAACAAGCACTTGATGATTCGCTTGAGTTAAGTCGACTCGCTCTAGATGTGCGTATGCGTGAATTATTAAATATGACTGAAAAAATTGCGGAAGAGTTGAATGAGTCAAACGATTCTGAATTACCTTTTGTTATTGACCAAATAAGAGAGCGCGTCAATGCCAATGAGCTTACATTATTAACTAGAAAAGGTGTTGTCATAGCGTCAAGCTCTATTGATACAAAAAGTCTGATTCCTGTCACGCCGGACAAAAATATTTTATTACAATTATCACAAGGGAGTAGTTACATAGGTCTAGATGTAATTAAAAATACGAATTTATTGATTCGTGTAGTTGCAAATTTATCAACTAAGAATATTGATAAGGAAGCCCGTTTAGTACAGACATTATTTCCGATCTCTGAACGAATGAACCAATTAACTGAAAGTGTCCAATCGTCATATATTGAATACAAGGAACTTTCATATCTACGAGAACAGCTTAAAGTTAGCTTTATAATAATATTAACACTAGTTTTACTGTTCAGTATGTTTAGTGCCGTGTGGGCAGCTTTTTATTCTGCTAGGAAACTTTCAGAGCCCGTTAAAAATCTGGCAGAAGGTACGAGGTTAATTGCAGAGGGTGACTATAGTACCCGCTTACCAGTGCCGGGAAATGATGAGCTAGGTTTCCTTGTCTCATCATTTAATGATATGACGGACAAAATATCACAAGCACGAGACTCTGTGAAACGAAGCCAATTAGAAACTGAATCGCAACGTAACTTTTTAGAAACTATTCTATCTCGTTTGTCTTCAGGTGTTATCGTCCTTAATCAAGATGGTAGCCTTGAAAAATATAATATTAGTGCAAATCAAATATTAAACATCGATTTTGATATTTTTGAAAAAAAGAATATACAAATATTAATAAAAGAGCTTCCATCCCTAATTGATTTCTTTGAATGTATTTCATCAAATATTCAAGAACAATTGGACGAATGGCATGAACAGATAACCCTGTCCAATAAAACTGGCAACCTAACTTTGATGATTAATGGCGCTATGCTTGTAGGCTCAGATGGAAAAACGAGCGGCTATGTTATAGTTTTTGATGAAATCACCGCTTTGATCCGTGGGCAGCGTGATGCGGCATGGAGTGAGATGGCTCAACATCTTGCACATGAAATTAAAAATCCACTTACTCCGATTCAACTAGCCGCAGAAAGATTACGTCATAAATATTTATCTTCAATGAATGCGGAAGATGCAGAAATGCTGGATAGAATGACAAATACTATTATTCAACAAGTAGACACGTTGAAAGAAATGGTAAATAGCTTTTCAGATTATGCAAGATCTCCTGAATTTAATTCGGAAGAGATTAGGCTTGAGCATCTCATCCAAGAAGGTCATGATTTGTTTAGTAATATGGAAAATAAAAATGAAATTAAAGTAGATGTTGACAACGAATTACCATTAGTAAGAGGGGATGAAAAAAAACTAAGGCAAGTTTTTAATAATCTATTGATGAATGCTATTGATGCAAATGAGATGGGAGCAGGACATCATCTTATGATCAGTGCTAAAGGCATAAATATTGATAATAGTCATATGGTTGAAATTCGTGTGAAGGATAATGGGCCAGGCATTAAAGCAACAGTTGTCAACAAGTTATTTGAACCTTACATCACGACTAAACAAAAAGGTACTGGCCTTGGGCTGGCTATAGTAAAGAAAATTATTAATGAGCATTCTGGTACAGTCTGGCTTGAGAACAACAATGATAATAATGGTGCATGTGCCGTGATAAGGTTACCAGCTATCAATCGGTTGACTCATACAAATAAATCACAGATAACCTAATGGGTACTAGACATATTCTTGTTGTAGACGATGAGCCTGATATCAGAAGTTTGGTAAAAGAAATTCTTGAAGATGAAGGTTTTAATGTCGAGGTTGCGGAGAACGCTACTGAAGCGCGTCGATTAGTAGAATCATTTAAACCAGATTTAGTCTTGCTTGATATATGGATGCCCGATATCGATGGCATTAGTTTGCTGAAAGAGTGGCATGAAAAAAACATATTATCTAGTCCTGTAGTCATGATGTCAGGTCATGGAAATGTAGAAACAGCAGTTGAAGCCACGCGTCTTGGAGCCTTTGATTTTATCGAGAAACCGCTTTCAATTGCTAAACTATTATTAACAATCAAACATGCACTTGAAACTAGCTCGTTGCAGCAAGAAAATTTACAGTTACACCATGTTAGTACATCTAAACTTGACCAAATAGGAAAAAGTAAAAAAATATCAGATCTGAGAAATCAGATATCAAAAATTGCAAACCATGAGGCACTAGTATTGTTCCATGGAGAATCTGGGACGGATAAAGAATTATTTGCACGTTACTTACATTCACTTAGCAAATATGCGGAAGATCCGTTTATCGCAATAAGAATTTCTACCCTAGGTAAAGACTATGCAGAGACCGAACTATTTGGCCTAGAGTCAAATAACCAATTACAGGAAGGTTATTTTGATAGAGCTAACAATGGGACACTTTACATTGATGATATTGGTGAATTAAATACGACATTACAGTCTCGTATCAATGATGTATTTGAAACTAAACAGTATACACATATCGGAAGCTCTAATCCGATTAAGCTAAAAATGAGAATTATAGTAGCAACTAAGTTTGATATCAAATCTCTAGTTGAAAAAGGTAGCTTCAGGGATGATCTTTATTATCAGTTGAACATCCTACCAATAACTATCCCAGCACTACGTGAACATTATGAAGACATACCAGCATTGCTTGAATACTTTGTTAATTACTTTATAGAAACTGAAGGACTTCCTTATCGAAAATTTAGCGTTGCCGCACAAAATCGTTTAAGAAGTTATCAATGGCCTGGTAATGTAAAAGAATTAAAGAATATTGTTCAACGTCTTTTAATACTTAGTACAAACGAAACCATAAATATTGATGAAATTGAAGCTAGTCTAGGTAATACAAGCATGAAAAAAAATAGTGCTAGTAAAGAATTATTCGATTTTGATATGCCATTGCGAGAGGCAAGAGAAAATTTTGAAAAAACATATCTTGAATATCAATTAAAAAAAGCGAACGGTAGTGTTAGTAAGGTGGCAAATGCGGTTGGAATAGAACGCACACATTTATATAGAAAACTGAAAATGCTAGGAATAGAATTAAAATGAAGATTATTATATTGGGTGCAGGTCAAGTTGGCGCATCAGTGGCAGCCAATCTAGTCAATGAAGACAATGATATTACATTAGTCGACAATAACCCCGCAACATTACAGCTGATTAGTGAACGTTACGATTTGAGAACCATTACCGGAATTGCCTCACATCCATCAGTTCTAGCTAAAGCTGGTGCCAAAGATGCGGATATGATCTTGGCTGTCACAAATAGTGATGAAGTCAATATGATAGCCTGTCAAGTTGCCTACACTCTATTCCATACTCCCATGAAAATTGCACGCATTCGTGAAGCTGAATATCTTACAAGCACGGCTCTTTTTGCTCAAGAGGCCTTACCTATTGATGTTTTGATAAGCCCAGAAAAATTAGTCACCGAATACATAAAAAAATTAATCGAGAACCCAGGCGCCTTACAAGTTCTAGACTTTGCTAATGGGCAAGCCCAAATGGTTGCTTTAAAAGCATCTTATAGTGGTATGTTAGTTGGTCATTCATTACGTCACCTAAGAAAAAAACTTCCTAACATTGAATATAAGGTAGGCATCATATTCAGAAATAATCAAGCAATCATCCCCGTTGCTGAGACTGTTATTGAGGCAGATGATGAAATATTCTTTATAAGCTCAAAAAAATCTATTCGTCTATTGTTACAAGTTATCCGTTTTAAAGAAAAACCTTTAAAAAGTATTATGATCGCTGGTGGTGGCAATATAGGCCTAAAACTAGCTGGATTATTAGAAGATAATTACAAAGTTAAATTACTTGAACTCGATCGTGAAAAAGCACGCTTTGCATCTGAATCATTAAAGAAAACAATCGTTTTAAATGGTGATGCTGCAGACGAGGAGCTATTGCATGAAGAAGATATTGATAGAACTGACGTGTTCTGTGCGCTAACAAATGCTGATGAAGCAAATATTATTTCTTCTATGCTTGCAAAGCGGCTAGGCGCTAGAAAAGTAATGGCATTAATCAACCGTTCTGCATATGTTGATCTCGTTCAAAGTAATACTATTGACATCGCAATCTCTCCTCAGCAAGCCACCATTGGCAGTTTACTCGCACATATACGCAAAGGTGATGTAGTTGTTGTGCATGCATTAAGAAGGGGAGCTGCTGAAGCAATTGAGGCTATAGCTCATGGTAATACGACCTCATCAAAAGTAGTTGGTAAAAAAATAGGTGACATAAATTTACCACATGGCTCAACAATCGCCGCCATTGTGCGAGGCAATAATGTCTTAATGAGTAATAAGAGAACTATTATCGAAACTGAAGATCACCTTATTTTAATTGTCTCCGATAAAAAGCATGTGGCTGAAGTCGAATCCTTGTTCCAGGTTGGCATTACCTTTTTATAAATGAAAAATTTTGACTAGAGAACAATAACGATGCAATTTGCTGTAATCCAACGAATTTTGGGTATATTGTTAGCCCTGTTCAGCTTGACAATGTTTCCGCCATTAATAATTTCAATTTTTACTAATGATGCTACTTCAATTCCGTTCATCTCTGCTTTTGCACTTATTCTTTCAATCGGTTTAATACTATGGTTTCCAGTTCGCAATGTAAAAAATGAATTACGACTACGAGATGGTTTTGTTGTTGTCGTTCTATTTTGGGTTGGTCTTGGATTAACAGGTAGTGTTCCACTTATATTATCAAGTACTCCAGAATTGACAATTACAGATGCAGTGTTTGAGTCAATTTCAGGTCTTACTACAACAGGTGCAACAATTATTGTCGGAATAGACTTTCTACCTAAATCAATTCTTTTCTATCGACAAGAGCTCCAGTGGTTAGGGGGTATGGGGATCATTGTGTTGGCAGTTGCTATTTTACCTATGTTGGGCATTGGTGGTATGCAGCTATACCGTGCTGAAACACCTGGTCCAGTTAAAGATAATAAACTTACACCTAGAATAACGGAAACTGCTAAAGCACTCTGGTATATCTATCTTTCTATGACAGTTTTTTGCGCATTAGCATATTGGTTAGCGGGAATGAGTGTGTTTGATGCAATTACCCATAGTTTTTCAACTGTATCTATTGGTGGGTTTTCAACTCATGACGCTAGCATAGGCTATTTTGAAAGTGGTTTGATAGAAGCGGTTGCAATATTTTTTATGTTTATCGCTGGAATTAACTTTAGCTTACATTTTATGTCTTGGCGACAAACAAGTTTAAAAGCCTATTGGTCTGACGCGGAACTACGTGCCTATTTAGGTATCTTGTTGATGATCTGTTTTATTTGCGCCAGTTATCATATCCTCACCGGTGATTATGAAAGCTTTGGAAAGGCAATTAAAGATAGTATCTTTCAGACTGTTTCTATTGCAACTACTACTGGTTTTACGACAACAGACTATCAAGGCTGGGCTGGGTTTATGCCTCTACTTTTATTATTCTCAAGTTTTTTTGGTGCCTGTGCTGGTTCTACTGGTGGCGGAATAAAAATCATACGTATTCTTTTGCTTTTCAAACAAGGAATGCGAGAAATAAAGAGACTGATCCATCCAAGTGCTATTTTCATCATAAAAGTAGGAAATAAAGCCATCCCCGAACGTATTATTGAAGCAGTATGGGGTTTCTTTGCTACTTATATTGTTTTATTTGCGATACTACTCTTAGCATTAATGGCGACAGGTCTTGATCAAATTACTGCATTTTCAGCATTAGCAGCCTGCATGAACAACCTTGGTCCAGGACTCGGAAAAGTCAGTCAAAATTATGGTAGTATCAACGACACTGCTAAATGGATACTTTGCTTTGCCATGTTATTAGGTCGTCTTGAAATATTCACATTACTAGTATTATTCACTCCAACATTTTGGCGACGTTGAACGATAAAGCAAAAAAAAAGTGGGATGAAAATTATGCCTCCTGTTTAAGTAATTACCCTTCACCTGCGGAAGTATTATGTATAAATCAACACCTTTTACCCAAGCAAGGAACCGCGCTTGATTTAGCATGCGGTCGTGGTGCAAATGCAATATGCCTTGCAGAAAATGGTTTGAGTGTCTCCGCATGGGATATTTCAGCGTCTGCTTTGAAACATCTTTCTGATGAAGCTTTAAAGAAAAATTTAAAAATTAAATTTGAATCTAGAAACATTTCCGATGAACCACCTGCTCCAGATTCTTTTAATGTTATCACTGTTAGTCATTTTCTGGATCGTGGGTTAATCGATGATATAAAAAATGCAATAAAAAAAGAGGGTCTTATTTTTTATCAAACGTTTATCATTAGCAAAGTCAATGATACTGGGCCAAGTAACCCTGATTATTTATTAGAAAAAAATGAATTATTAAATTTATTTAATGATTGGAATATAATCTACTATAGAGAAGAAGGGACAATTGGAAAAATAGACGAGGGATTTAGAGACCAAGCGATGTTACTTGCTCAAAAATCATAAGTTCATTTATATGAAACAATTTAACATATACAAAACCTTGCTCAAAAAAGGTCATGATAATGAACTGTTAAGATACAGCCTCGGAAATGAATACTTCAAACAAGGTGATTTTAAGGAGTCCGTGATCCATTTAGAGAAAGCCATCGAACTTAAACCATCTTTCTCAGCTGCATGGAAACTTTATGCTAAAGCACTGACTGGAAATAAAAAAAATGATGAGGCAATAGTAGCTTATGAAAAAGGAATTAGTATTGCTGAAAAAAATGGTGACATACAAACCCTCAAAGAAATGCGTGTTTTTCTAAAACGCCTTACAAAAAATTAATCGTATAATTCAAGTGTCCCAATAAGTTCAGAGATATTATCAAGATTATGTTTATTCAGATAATCAACAATTCCATTGCTTAATTTAGGACAAATCAATGGTTCATAAAATAAGGCCGTACCAATACCTACCGTTGTTGCACCAGCAATCATAAATTCAATCACATCATCAATACTAGTTACCCCTCCCTGTCCTATTATCGGTATAGCATGATTTTTTGCCACTTGGTACACTTGATGTACCTTTAAAAGTGCAACCGGCTTAATCGCAGGACCCGATAAACCACCTTGATTATTACCTATAATGGGTTGGCGTAAGTTTATATCAATGGCCATACCCATTAACGTATTGATCACAGCAAGTCCGTCTGTTCCGGCTTCAATACAACAGCGTGCGTTTTCGGCAATATCTGTTTGGTTGGGAGATAGTTTTGTGATGAGTGGTTTTTTAGTTGCACCTCGACATGCTGCTACAACCCGCGCAGACATCTCAGGATCATTACCAAACGCAACGCCGCCTTCTTTCACATTAGGGCATGAGATATTAATCTCCATTGCGTCGATTGGAGAATCGTCAAAGATCCGAGTTACTTCCTCATACTCTTCTAACGTTGAACCTGATAAATTTGCTATAAACCTTGTTTCTGTAAAATCAAGATTAGGTAAGTACTCATTTACCACCACCTTTGAACCTGGATTTTGTAAACCTATCGCATTTATCATGCCCATGTAGGTTTCAGTAACACGACGCGGTGAATTACCCAGCCGGGGTTCTAAAGTTGTGCCTTTTAAACAAATAGCACCTACATCAGTATTGGAGAAACCTCTGATACGTGTATATTCTTCACCAAAACCAACACAGCCTGATAATAGAATCAAAGGTGAATTAAGCTTCAAGCCACAGAATTCTATCTCTAGCCGTTTCTTGTCTTGTTCATTTAGCGAAGTTATTGTCATACTACATTTTATTAAATGGGATATAATATCCAGTTATGTTTAATATTGTTCTATTTGAGCCGGAAATCCCACCTAATACCGGTAATATTATACGTCTTTGTGCAAATACCAACGCTCATTTGCATTTAATTCATCCGCTTGGCTTTGATATGGATGAAAAAAGTCTGCGTCGTGCTGGGCTAGATTATATCGATTTATCAGTCGTACATCACTATGATTGTTATCAGAACTATCTAGAAAAAAATAAGATGAATTCAATCTACGCTATTTCCACCAAAGGATCTAAGCATTACTCTGATTGTGTTTTTCGCAAGGGAGATAGTTTTATTTTTGGTCCAGAAACACGAGGCTTGCCCAAAAGTATATTAAGCGAATTCAATACCAATAAAATCTTGCGAATTCCAATGCTAAAAAACAGCCGCAGTCTGAATTTATCAAACTCAGTGAGTATTATTGTTTATGAAGCTTGGCGACAGAATGACTTCCTTCAATAGCTCATTGTCTATCACTTATTCATATATAATCATCTGCTAAAATATACTGAATATCCCTCTAATTAATTGATATGCATACTGTCAATTGATGCTTTCTTTTACGATAACTATCGACATAACGTTTGATTTCAATACATTGAAGTAAAATTAGAGGGATGCGTAAATATTTACAATTTGCCTAAAAAAATTTCACATGCTGAATAATTAGCTCTATGACGATTTTTAAAAAATTTGTCATAGTTAGGATGCTTTTAATTCATAGAATATCACCGCTCCAAATAGTGAAGAAATTTATCTCTTAACAGAATCTTATATTGATTAAACTTCAGCCTTAGAATCACGCGCCAACAAGTTTTTTACTGCTTCAGCTGGGGAGCATTTTGATTGAAGTACATTATTAACTTGTTCTATAATAGGCATTTCAATTCCATGTTTATCAGCCAATACTGCAACTTCATTTGCCGTCCTTAAACCTTCGATAGCTTGTCCAATTTTCTCACTCGCAGCATTAACTGATAGTCCTTCAGCTAATAATAGTCCCAGGCGACGGTTACGCGATTGGTTATCGGTGCACGTCAAAACTAAATCACCTAAACCAGCAAGACCCATAAAAGTTTCTTGCCTAGCGCCCATAGCCAAACCCAAACGCATGATCTCTGCCAAACCACGCGTCAATAATGCTGAACGTGTATTGGCACCAAAACCCAATCCATCGGCAATGCCTGCTGCAATTGCCATTACATTTTTCACCGCTCCACCAACTTGCGTGCCTATAACATCACCATGAGTATAGATACGAAAGACATCATCATGAAATAAATTTGCAAATATTTTTGCAACAGCAATATCTTTAGCAGCAATAGTGACGGCGGTTGGCAAACCAGCGCCTACCTCTTTCGCAAAGGACGGTCCTGAAAGTATCGCTATAGCACTTTCAGGTAACTCTTCTTCAACAACTCGATGATTAAATTTCTGCGTGCCCGGTTCGAAGCCCTTACAAGCAACACAAAGATGAACCTCAGAAAAAGATTTTAATAATTGCAAACTACTACGCAAAGCATGGCAAGGAACAGAATTAACAAATATTTTTGTCTCAAGAGGAACTTGATCAATAGATTCAACAGGAACTATATTTTTTGGAAACGGGACATCTGGAATATAGCGTATGTTTGTTCTTTCAGTTTTTAGACTTTTTATTAACTCTATATCTATATCCCATAGATATACTGTGTGTTTTTTTCGTGCTAATACCAACGCCAAAGCAGTTCCCCAAGAACCTGCTCCGAGAACTAACACTGACTGCATTGTCATCATTAATTAATGCGTTATATCTGCATTAGCTTGTGCAGCTGCTTCTAGCTGCGCCTTCCCTTCGGCTTGTTCTTGTTCAAACAAGGCATCAAAGTTTACCGGTGCAAGCAACAACTGTGGAAAACCACCACGCGTAACCACATCTGAAACAGTCTCACGTACGAAAGGAAATAATATATTGGCACAAACAATTGCCAACATACGATCAATAACATCTGCGGGGAGATTTCTAATCATAAATATACCTGCTTGATTGATCTCAATCAGATACGCAGTCTTATCACCCACCTTAACTGTTAATGTAACCGTCAACACCACATCAAAATGATCATCGCCAATAGGTATAGCTTTATTAATCATATTCATTTCAACTTCAGGTCGCCATTCCATCTTAAATATTTCTGGAGTGTTAGGTGTTTCAAATGAAATATCTTTTACATAGACCTTTTGTACTAAAAACTGTGCGTCATCTGGTCCGTTATCTTTTTGTGCTAGCTTGCTATCTTGTTCAGTCATAACTTTATCCTGTTCTTTTTTAAAATTTATTAGAATTCTTTAACTTTATTTAAGCCCTTTAATCAGAGGTAAGTTTGCATTTTGCCATGAAAGAATGCCGCCTTTCAGACTAAATACTTTTTCATATCCTTCATTCATCAACTTACGTGCTCTTTTTATAGAAACAGACCCGCTAGCGCAACAAAAAATAACTCCATTTTTTTTATATTTTTTTAGTTCGTCAAAATGCTCAGAGGCTTGATCAATACTGATATTAATAGCATCAATAATATGTCCTTTCTCAAATTCTTTTTGCGTTCGCAAATCAAGCACTTTAGCATTCTCACGATTAATCAGCCCTGTAACTTCCTCAGGTGATAATGATTTGACGCCGCTAAGCATGTCACCAAAAAAATTCCAGATTAATAATATCAATATAGAAATCAATAGTGAAAAATAAAGCGGGTGGTTGCCCACAAATTCGAGGAGTCGTTCCATTGCAGTAATCTCTTGCTATAGTAGTATTAAATGAGGCCTGAATAATACGTCATATCGGTCACTGAAAAAACATTTATAGCTAATTCAATCTGTATTATTGATTAATATGAAGTCATATCAGATTTCATGCTAAAATCTGGGCAATTAAAAGAAAGATCTTAGAGTTATTTTCTAATTAATTATATATTATATATGAATTAAATAATCGATATACAATATTCATATTGCAAAATATGTCATCATTTAAAATCTATACATTTTAGTCATTGCCATTAAGACCTTCAATGCAAGTAAGTCATAAACCAATAATCCTAATAATTCTAGATGGCTGGGGCCACACAGATAATACGGTCTATAATGCAATCTATTCTGCGAATAAGCCCACATGGGAACGTATTTGGGAAGAGCATCCGCATACTCTGATAAGCGCATCAGGCATTGATGTTGGACTACCAGCTAAACAAATGGGCAACTCTGAAGTAGGACACATGAATATTGGTTCTGGCCGAATAGTAGATCAAGAGTTTACTCGTATCACCCGAGCACTTGAGGATGGTAGTTTTTATAAAAATAAAAATCTGAATTCTGCATTCAAGAATGCCGCAGAGAAAAATAAAGCAGTTCATTTACTGGGATTACTTTCAAACGGAGGAGTACATAGCCATGAGGACCATATTTTTGCATTAATGGAATTAGCTAGTAAATGTGGAGTGAATAAAATTTATCTCCATGCTTTTCTTGATGGTCGGGATACGCCACCGAAATCTGCTGAAGAATCTATTCATAATGCTCAGCTAAAAATGAAGGAATTAGGTGTTGGTCTATTCGCATCGATAATTGGTCGCCATTATGCAATGGACCGTAATAAACGCTGGGATCGTACCAAACTAGCTTATGACCTAATCACCCAAGGCAAGGCAGAATATCAAACTGTCGATCCCTTTATTGCTGTTGATATGGCCTATGCTAGAGGTGAATCAGATGAATTCATCAAACCAACAGCCATCACAAAACTGGGTGAACTGCCTGTGAGTGTTAATGATGATGATGTTATTGTCTTCGCTAATTACCGAGCAGACCGTGCACGTCAATTAGCGCGCGCATTCACAAAACTGGAGTTCCAAGCATTCAAACGAGAAAGAATACCGAAACTTTCTTATTTCCTCAGTCTAACCTCGTATAAAGCCGATTATGAATTTCCTGTTGCATTTCCGCCTATCAGCATGTCGAATGTCTTTGGTGAATACATAGCAAAACTCGGATTAAAGCAACTTCGTATTGCTGAGACAGAAAAATACGCTCATGTTACTTTTTTCTTTAATGGTGGGGAAGAACGTGTTTTCGAAGGTGAAGATCGTATATTGGTTCCTTCACCACACGTCGAAACTTATGATAAACAACCAGAGATGAGTGCTAACGAAATAACCGAACACCTTGTCAAATCAATAAACAGTAAAAAGTATGATGTCATAATCTGCAACTATGCAAATGCAGATATGGTTGGTCATACTGGTGATTTCAAAGCAACCATATCTGCAATAGAAACCATTGATAAATGTCTCGCTAAAGTTATTCACTGTACAGAGGAAATTGGTGGTGAAATTATGATTACCGCCGACCATGGTAATGCAGAGCAACTAAAAGCTTATACCACTGAGAAGATCAAATCTCAGGCGCACACAGCGCATACTAACAACTATGTACCGCTCATTTATATCGGTAGACAAGCCAAATTCCTGCCTGAGGTCGGTTCTTTATCTGATATCTCTCCAACAATGCTTGATATCATGGGAATCCCACAACCACAAGAGATGACCGGTAAAACACTATTAAAGTTATATGAAAAGGATATCCCCGAAACCATCGGCAAACGGATCAAGCATGACTCCTCCTTTCGTTGACACAAAAATCTCATTCCTCTGTTCAATATTTCTAGCTTTATGTTTCATGTCAAATGCCACGATAGCCACTGATGAATCCTATTCTGAGAAAGTCATTGCATTAAAAGATATTCAAAAACGCATTAAAGAGATAGAACTACGAATTCAATCTGCTCAGGATGAAACGAACAAATCACATCAAGAATTACGCAATAATGAAGTAAAGACCACAGAAACATTAAGTAACCTGCATATTATTAACACAAAAATATCAAAAAAAAAATCTAAGCTCGAGGAAATGTTGTTTGAGCAAGCAGAGCATGATGCAGCACTTAAAGAAGAAAAAGAAAAACTAATTCATCAAATTCGGTCTGCTTATCAAATCGGTCATAATGACTATTTAAGACTAATCCTCAATCAGGAACACCCCGCATTAGTCGGACGTGCGCTTGCCTATTACGACTATCACAATCGAATACGCTCTGAGCGCATCGACCAGTTCAAACAGTCCTTAATAAGCCTCAAGAAGATCCAAGCAGCTATTAAAGATGAGTCAGTGGAACTTGAAGAGTTAAAATTAAAACATAAAACCAAACTAAGTGAGTTTCATAAATTTCGTGCAACTCGACGTGATATAAATATACGTTTGGCAGAATATATAGAAGAACAAGGAATCGAACTTCAAATACAGCGAGAAAATGAACATCAACTCGGAATCTTATTTCAGGGATTGAAAAAAAATAAAGCAGTAAAAACAGAAATATTCGAAGATACCATGGGATTCGGTACTCTTAAGGGTAAATTAACTTGGCCAGTTAGAGGTGCCTTGCTGAAAAAATACGGCGCTAATAAAAAAATTGGTGGGCTCAAATGGCAAGGTGTTTTAATAAATGCAGAAATGGGCACCGAAGTAACTGCTATCAGTAGCGGTAAAATTATCTTTGCAGAATGGTTTCGTCATCTTGGTTTATTAATCATTATCGACCATGGTGATAGCTTTATGAGCTTATATGGCCATAATCAAAATATCTTAAAGAATATAGGTGACTGGGTACTTGCAGATGAAGTAATTGCAACAGTAGGAGACAGCGGAGGACAAAGAGATACTGCTCTTTATTTTGAAATCAGAAAGGGTGCCGAACCTCTTAACCCCTCACACTGGTGCAAATGATAGACATTATCAGTTTGTCATATACAGTAGAGCGTGGTTATGCCTTACAATAACTAGCGTAATGAACTTGTTACGTTTTAAACAATCAAGATAGTCTATGCACGTCGGCCTGAATGGAGTAAACAATGACATTATTGAAAAATTTCACTACCACACTATTTCTGTCAATATCATTAACATCTATTGCAATAGCAATCACTGAAGAAGACAGCGAAGCTAACACCCTTCCGTTAGATGAGCTTCGCATTTTTACTGAGGTCTTTGCTAAAGTCAAAAATGACTATGTGGAGACTATTAGTGATCGAAAATTAATAGAGAATGCAATACGAGGCATGTTAGAAGGTCTAGATCCTCATTCAGCTTATCTTGATAAAGAACACTACGAAGACCTGCAAGAAGGTACATCTGGTGAATTTGGTGGACTCGGTATTGAAGTCGGCATGGAAGATGGTTTTGTGAAAGTGATATCACCCATAGACGACACCCCAGCAAAACGTGCAGGTGTTAAAGCGGGTGATTTAATTATCAAACTGAATGAAAGATCAGTCAAAGGTATGGCCTTAAATGATGCTATTAAATTAATGCGTGGGAAAGTAGGTACAAATATCATCATTACTGTTTTACGGGAGAGTGAAGACAAACCCATGACGATTACTATAACACGCGATGTAATCACTCTTAAGAGTGTCCGTAGTAAGATTTTGGAACCTGGATTTGGATATATACGCATATCAAACTTTCAAACACATACTGCTGAAGATATGCGCACATCACTCGAAAAAATGAAAAAAGACAATGAAGATGGATTGAGCGGCTTGATACTCGATCTAAGGAATAACCCTGGAGGAATACTAAATGCAGCCGTAGGCGTCTCTGACCTGTTTCTTAATGACGGATTAATTGTTTATACCGAAGGTCGGATTAAAGATTCAAAACTTACATTTTCAGCAAAACCTACAGATATGATAAAGAATGCGCCTATGATAGTTTTGGTAAATGGTGGTTCGGCTTCAGCGTCTGAGATTGTTGCTGGCGCCTTACAAGATCATCATCGTGCAATTATAATGGGTGAACGCACTTTTGGTAAAGGCTCAGTACAAACCATCTTACCAATGAATGATAAAGCCGCATTAAAATTAACAACAGCACTCTATTACACTCCATCGGGTCGTTCTATTCAAGCATCTGGTATAGAACCTGATATTTTCATAAAAAACATTCGTGTTGATAGCATAACAGAGCATCCTTCAACTCAAATTAAAGAATCTGATTTATCAGGTCATCTCGGTAATGGAATGAAAGAAAGTAAAGAGAATCAAATTAAAGATAAAACTAAGATAAAAAATAATGTTCCTTCTCTAGCTGAAACAGACTATCAACTATATGAGGCATTAAACGTACTCAAAGGTTTAGCAATTCATTTGAAAAATACAGAATAATTTTATGTATAAGATATGTCTTGCTCAAATGTTTATGAGCATTGAAAAAAGTGAATATTTTGGTCTTGGTTCCTTAACATTGAATACGAGCATAAATGCTTTAAAAAATTTGACTGGTATCGACCATCATATGGAAATCTTGTCACCAAGAAACTCCTAGTATATCTAATGCTTAATAGAGACAAATAGAAAAAAAGATATGCACAAGTTTTGAGCCGCCCAGCCCATGACTTGAATCGGAATCCATTATTCACTTGTTGGGTTGTGTTCCACTAACAATCTTTAGTATTGCGAATAAACTCATTTTCCTAATCACATAGATAAACAATCTATTTTAGACTTCTGTGAAGCATATTTTTTCTCTACACTTACAGAATATTTTGAGCTCAAACTCTATCCTAAAAGGTGTTGACTAAACCAATTTTTCGCAGATGAACTCGACTCATCAAATGAATCGATATAAGCATCAAAATGTCCGCCATTCAATACTACGAGTTGTTTTGGCTCACGCGCTGTCTCATAAGCTGCAAAAGCTAAGTCAGAAACAGTGAGGATATCATCACGTGCTATTAGCATCATAAGTGGAGTGGGACTGATTGATGGTATATAAATACCCGGCTCATATTCAATGAACATTTCAACAGAGCGAAGAGTAACTTGATTCTTCCAAGAAGGGGCCAGTTTATCATGAGTTTCTCTGAACCATTTCCATGAATCAGGTGTAGGTAGAGCAGCAGGAGCCTGAGCTTCCTCATCCGGTGAAGATACTACAGGGATCATTTCTGGTTCATTTCCCGCATACCGTGCGACACGATCAGCATTAAACATACTGCGAAGTCCATTCCAAACATCTGAGCGGATAAGCCGACGGGCATTTTCCATTCCAGAAATAATAGGTACTTGAGAAACAACGCATTTAACTCGCTTATCGATTGCAGCGACAACCAGAACATGACCCCCGCTATAGCTCGATCCAAAAACTCCTATGCGACTTTCATCGATCATTGGTAGTGATGCTGTATAAGTGATTGCATCACGATAATCACGAATTTGTTGCCATGGATCAATCTCTTGCCTTGGTTCACCATCGCTTGCACCAAAATTACGATTATCAAAAATAAGTGCTCCCATGCCTGCTGCTGCAAAGACCTCACCATATTTATCAAGATACATCTCTTTAACAGCAGAATAACCATGAGCCATAACAATAGCTGGGACAGCATCTTCAGCATCATTAGGTAGATATAACCAACCACGTAAAGTGGTGTCATCTTCTGTTTTAAATTCAATATCTTTGCGTTGCATAAAAATATCTCTTATTGTCGAAATGGTTTTCTTAGTTATCTACTTCTGTTGCCACGACAAATATAACAACATCATTCCGGAATAACCCAACAACCAAGATACAATCGGCACTGATGCAAATACCCCATGAGTTGTGTTATCAAGTCCATAGATAATAGCCGATGACAACAAAAAACCTGATCCGACTACAGCTAATACTGTACTACGACTATAGATTTTCATTTCTTTTCGAAGGTGATTTAATTCTTTTGACTTATTTTCCATTTCTATTCTACCTTCGTATAATTGATCTAACACATCAAGTGCACGATTTGGTATATCTGGGAATCGATCAATCAGCTTTGGAATATTAAGTTTCACACCTTTAAGCAGTCCTTTCATACCTATACGTTTCTCCATAAAACGTTCTAATTGCGGTCGAGCTGTTTTCCAGAGGTCGAGCTCTGGATAAAGTTGTCGGCCTATGCCTTCAATATTAATAATAGTTTTTTGTAACATAATCAATTGCGGCATAATCTCAACATTAAATCGTCGTGCAATTTGAATAAGACGTTGCAATAATTCACCAAATGAAATTTCATTCATCGGTCGAACAAGTAATGGTTCACAAACTGTGCGTATGGCTGATTCTAATTCATCTAAACGAGTCCCTTTAGGAACCCATCCTGACTCTATGTGTAATGCTGCAACACGATTATAATTGCGATTTAAAAATGCAATGAAATTATCTGCTAAATAGCGTTGGTCAAACTCAGTTAATGAACACATGATACCAAAATCAATAACTTTTACTTTTGAAGGAATAGTGCCTTCAGGAGGTCCTATAAAAATATTGCCTGGGTGCATATCTGCATGGAAAAAATTATCGCGAAAAACTTGCGTAAAAAATATTTCAACACCATATTCAGCTAGCCATTTCAGATCTACTCCTGCTGTTTTTAATTTATCAACATCTCGAACTGAGATACCAGTTACTCGCTCCATCACCAACACATTACGTCGTGTTAATGCCCAGTTTATTTCAGGGACATAGTAGCGGTCTTCTTTATCAAAATTTCGACGTAACTGAGAAGCGTTAGCCGCTTCTCTTTGTAAATCAAGTTCATTCAATAATGTTTTTTCAAATTCAGCAATCACGCCAGTAAAACGTAGAGATTTTCCTTTGCGATAATATTTTTCTCCTTTCTCTGCAAGCAGATGCAACAACTTTAAATCTTTACGGATAAGAATTTCAATACCGGGACGAATAACTTTAACAATAAAATCACGACCATCTTTAAGTGTTGCACGATGTACCTGAGCTACTGATGCTGAAGCCAACGGTGTCTCATCAAACTCCAAAAATACTTCTCTGATATTGCATTCGTAGGCATCTTCAATAATTTGACATGCCACCTTTCCAGAAAATGGAGCGACAGCGTCTTGTAACATAGCAAATTCATTCGCTATGTCTTCCGGTACTAGGTCACGTCGAGTTGATAATATTTGTCCCAATTTGACATAAATGGGTCCTAATTCTTCCAACATCAAACGCATACGCTTCGCACGGGGCCCCTTTTTTTTTCCAAACCAGTTCCATGGAAAAACGTAAAACAAGAAACGTACTGGACGAAATAAATGCATTGCAAAAATAAATTCATCAAAACCGTACTTTATCAATACTCTTTGAATAGCTAATAAACGAAGTACTTGCTCCATAAATTAAGTACTCTGACCTTTACTTTCTATTTGTTTTACGGTTTGATCAACTTTTTGAGAAAGTCGGTCAACATCCTCCCGAAGTACATCGACTTCTTTGCAAAAACCATCTACTAATAATTCATCCGGTAACATCTCAGTTTCAAAACGTAGATATTCACTTATGTCCATTGCTAATGTTTTGCCCGCATTTACAGCTACGCTATTAGTACCACGTATAAATCTTCCTAGTTCGTAAGCGACACTGTCACCCATCCACTTTGCAAGTAATTCTTCGAGATCAATTTCAATATTTTTCATAATTAACTGAAATTTTTGACCAAGAACGATATCACCCCTAATTTGCATATCTGTTGGCAAATTAGTACTACCTTGCTTAGACATGACTAACATCGTTATAAAATTTATTGGTGTACCTTTAATCAATACATCGGCTTTATTTTTATACGTCGTATTCATTGTCAGGCCTGCTGCCGAGAAAGATAGAAACACTATCAACTTTGTATTAGTAAATTCAAATGCAATCACTTTACCTTCAAGCTTTGCTAATTTATGAAGCGTTTCTTCATCAAAACTCAATGTCTTATTGACTAGTTTTTCTAGCTTTTTTATCCAAATAGGTAGTTTATTTTCAACAACACTCATATTTTATAACCACGATGAATAGCAACAACACCACCTGTTAAATTATAATATTGAACTTTTTCAAAGCCAGCTTGCTTCATCATAGTCGCCAATACTTCTTGATTAGGATGCATACGTATTGATTCAACTAAATATTGATAACTCGATACATCATTAGCAATAACTTTCCCAAATCGAGGAATCAATTTTAATGAGTATTCATTATATATTTTACTAAACACTGGAATCACAACCTTTGAAAATTCGAGAATGACTAATTGTGAACCGTATTTTAGCTTTTGATACATAGAACGTAAGGCTGCATCTTTATCTGTCATATTACGTAGTCCAAACGCAAGCGTAATACAATCAAAACTATTGTCCTCAAAAGGCAAGGTCTCTGCACTAGCCTGGACATAGTCAACTCTCTTAATCTTTCCTTTATTTATAAATCGATCTCTTGCTTGTTTCAACATATCGGTATTAATGTCGCATAATGTAACCCGACCATCATCACCTAGTCGTTCATGAATTAAACTTGCAATATCTCCAGTACCACCAGCAAGATCCAATACATGATAATTTCTTCTAATCGCACAGAAATCTACTGTCTTTCGCTTCCATAATCGGTGTACACCAAATGACATCACATCATTCATCAAATCATATTCTGACGCTACTGATGTAAAGACATCCGCGACTCTTCTGGCCTTTTCTTTAACAGGGACTTTTTCAAAACCAAAGTCTGTTATTGATTGTTCAGTCATTTAATTTTCGAACATGTCCGGCTTTTTTTAAAGCATCCAGATAATTAATCCAATAATTATCTTTTTCTATGCCAAGTTCATACAAGTATTCCCAAGTATAAAGACCTGTATTATGCCCATCATCGAAGATTAACTTAACAGCATAGTTCCCTACAGCCTCTATCTCTTGAATATTGATCATTTCTTTGCCTATTTGTAAAACTTCTTGCCCTGGTCCATGTCCTTTAACGTCCGCAGAAGGAGAGTGAACTCGTAAATATTCACAAGACAATTCAAATCTAGCTCCATCATCATATTCTATCTCAAGCATACGAGATTTTTGATGTAGGTTTATTGAAGTTGGACTTCGTTTAGCATCTGACATGATTTTTAATTAGCATAAATATTAAAAGTTATTTTTAAATTAAAGAATGTAACGACTTAAATCCTCATCTTCAATCAACATATTTAAATGATCATTAACATAATTTGCATTAATTGATATAGATTCGCCATTTTTTTCTGATGCTTCATATGACAATGTCTCAAGTAATCGTTCCATCACTGTATGCAGACGACGCGCACCAATATTTTCAGTAGAGTCATTTACCTGAAAAGCAATTTCTGCGATTCTCTTAACACCATCATCAGTAAAACTTACGTTCACCCCTTCTGTTGCCATTAATAAAGTATATTGTTCTGTTAATGATGCGTTAGGTTCTGTGAGAATTCTAACAAAGTCATCTGCAACCAAGGCGGTTAATTCGACACGAATAGGTAATCGCCCCTGTAACTCAGGAATGAGATCTGAAGGTTTAGCCAGATGAAATGCGCCGGATGCGATAAATAAAATATGATCTGTTTTAACCATCCCATATTTTGTTGTTACTGTACTACCTTCCACTAGTGGTAATAAATCACGTTGCACACCTTCACGAGAAATATCGGAACCACTTACTTCAGAACGACGTGTAACCTTATCAAGCTCATCAAGAAAAACAATACCATGTTGTTCAACACTCTCTAATGAAATGGCCTTAATATCATCTTCATTTAATAACTTTGCTGCGGCTTCTTCTGCTAATAGTTTTAATGCATCTTTTACATGTAATTTACGTGTTTGTTTCTTGCTGTCACCCATGTTCTGGAACATGCCTTGCAACTGACTGGTCATTTCTTCCATACCCGGTGGTGCCATGATCTCAACACCAACACTAGGTGTCTTTAACTCAACTTCAAGCTCTTTATCATCAAGCTCTCCTTCAACAACCATTTTTCTAAATTTTTTACGTGTTGAATTTTCATTTAATTCATGATCATTTTCACCAACATCTCGAGCTGGCAACAATAAAATATCTAGCACCCTTTCCATAGCAATTTCGTCTGCCTGAGCACTTACTTTTTCTAATTCAATTTCACGTGTCTGTTTTATCGCAACATCAGCAAGATCACGAATAATCGATTCCACATCACGTCCGACATAACCTACCTCGGTAAATTTTGTCGCTTCTATTTTAATGAATGGTGCTTTAGCTAATTTAGCAAGACGTCGAGCAATTTCAGTCTTACCAACACCAGTAGGTCCAATCATTAATATATTCTTAGGGGTAATCTCATTTCGTATTGATTCATCAACTTGTACTCGACGCCAACGATTACGCAATGCAATAGCCACTGCACGTTTAGCTGAGTCTTGACCAATAATATGTTTATTTAGTTCGGCAACAATCGCCTGTGGTGTTAAGTCTGACATTTTAATCCGTTTATTTAATATTATTTCTGAATAACTATTTACAGTTCTTCAATAGTTAAGTTGGAATTCGTATAAATACAAATATTAGCAGCGATACCTAAACCTTTTTCAACGATTTCACGCGCGGTCATTTCGGTGTTCTCAATTAAAGCTTGTGCAGCCGATTTAGCATAATTACCACCTGAACCTATCGCCATAATGTGATCTTCTGGCTCTATTACATCTCCATTTCCCGAAATAATGAGCGAAGTAGTTTTATCAGCAACACATAGTAATGCTTCAAGTCGACGTAACATTCGGTCAGTACGCCAGTCTTTTGCCAGTTCAACAGCGGACCGCATTAAATTTCCTTGATGTTTTTGTAATTTAGCCTCAAAGCGTTCAAATAAGGTAAAAGCATCTGCTGTGCCACCGGCAAACCCAGCAATTATTTTTTCATCATATAAACGTCGCACCTTACGTGCATTGCCTTTCATGATAGTATCGCCCAATGATACTTGTCCATCACCGCCAATAACAACATGCTCGTTGCGACGAACAGATAATATAGTTGTGCCTCGATATTGTTTCACTTTTCTCTCCTAAGAAGGGTAGCGGAATTGTACATGAGCAGTTGGGTAATGCCCAAGTCATTAGTTACCATAAAGTAAAACTATCGAACCGATTTCTTTCGATATGCTCGAGGATGGCTCCTATCATAAACCTGAGACAAGTGCTGAAAATCAAGATGAGTATAAACTTGCGTAGTACTAATATCCGCATGACCAAGTAATTCCTGAATAGCACGAAGGTCGCCACTAGACTCCAACATATGGCTGGCAAATGAATGTCTCAGCATATGCGGGTGTACATGGCTTGGTAAGCCTTGTTTTATAGCCCATTTTTTTAAACGTTCTTGGACGGATCTTGGACTGATTCGTTTGCCTCGCTGGCTAATAAATAATGCAACTTCATTTTCATTAACCATGTATTGTCTTATTTTGAGCCAATTTTTGATCGCCTTAATAGCGTACTTTCCAATGGGAATATTACGCATTTTTTTACCCTTACCAATCACTGTCAATAAGCGATCACTAAAATCAACATCATTCATATTAGTACTAACCAACTCAGCAAGACGTAATCCAGAAGAATAAATCAACTCCAGCATGGCACGATCACGAATCGCTAATCCATTTTGTTGTTTAATTTCGAGTAGTTGAACGGTCTGATCTGTATCCAATAAAGTGGGAAGTTTACGAGGTGTTTTAGGAGTAACAACGCCTTCAGCAGGGTTTTTTTTAACCTTGCCTAACTTTAATAGATAATAATAAAAAGATCGAATTGCTGACAGGTTACGTTGTAATGAACGACCACTAATACCCCCTTGATGTCGAGAAGCAACAAAACATCTTATCTGTTTGCAATCAATATCAGACCACTTATTTATTTTTTGCTTATCACAAAATATTCCTAGATAGACAAGATCACGTTGATATCCATTACGAGTATGTTCAGAAAGATGATGTAAACTTTTTATAAAAGAATCAAGTAATGACGACTCTGACGATTGCATTATCAAAATTAATTAATCTTTATTATTTATGCTAAACACTAAGCCTGTTCAACCCAAGGCTTTAGAACAAAACTTAATATTTCGCCTAAGTTGGCAAGTAATTCAATCCCCATACCCGCTTGAAAATGCTCAGCATCGAAACTACCAATAGAAAGAATTCCACCCCACTCTTCACCATGCAATGGGATCATCACAGATGAAGCAATTTCATCACCATCATCGCCAAATAAAAAAACTTGTTGTTGACGTTTCATACGACCACTTAATGGCAATCGCTTATCAATAATACTTTTAAACAAGGACTCTTCTGCAGTTTCGCGACCTGCAAATTCATCTGTTGCAAAGCTATCTATGAAGGAAGGTTTTGCAAATATTCTAACAACAGCACGATCCGCATGAAAATTCTTTTTCAAATCACCGTACAAAGTATTAAAAATATCTTTAGGATCATCTGCATCCATTAATATTAATGCTAATTTATGCATACGTTTGGCAAGCTCTTCATTCTGTCGAGCAATTTCTACTAACTCATGTAAGCGCTTTCGTGTTTGTTGGTTTTGTTCACGTAAAACGAAGACTTGTTTTTCAACTAATGATATAGCCGTACCATGATTATGCGGAATTTTTAATTCAGAAATAATATGGGGGTATTGATTAAAAAAATCTGGGTTATTCTTTAAAAATTCAACAACCATATTTTCTGAAATATTATTTGATTCCGAGCTCTCTGTTTCATGTTCACTCATAATTCTATTTTTCCTTCAAAGACTGTTTCAGCAGGGCCTGTCATATAAACTGGTTCACCTTCGCCTCCCCATCGTAATGTCAGATGACCACCACGTAACTCCGCATCTATTGTCCCCTTCAGATACCCTTGCTGACAAGCAATAACCATCGCGGCACAAGCGCCGCTACCACAAGCTAACGTTTCACCGGAACCACGTTCAAACACGCGCAACTTAAATGCCTCCTGATTCAATATTTGAATAAAGCCAACATTGACACTTTCTGGAAACATCCCGCTTAGCTGTATATTGGGACCAATCACATCCACCATAGTTGTATCGACATCATCAACAATAATAACAGCATGAGGGTTTCCCAAGGAGAGTGCACCAAAAGTCAGCTTATTTTCACCCAGATTTAATTTATATTCTTTCATCCTTTGATTAACTTTTAATGGGATCCTGTTGGGTTCGAATTCTGGCACACCCATACTTACAGTCACACAATTATTATCAATAATTTCTAGAGTAAGGAGACCTTTGCCAGTTTCGGCAATAATCCTATCTTTTTTCACTAATCCTTTTTCCCTGAGATAGATCGCTACACAACGAGCACCGTTACCACACTGCATTACTTCACTACCATCGGCATTGAATATTCGATAACAAACATCTGTTTCAGAATTTTTAGGTGGTTCAAGCAACAAGACCTGGTCACAGCCGATACCAAATTGCCGATCTGCTATATACCTAACTTGTTTACACGATAAGGTTAGTGGCTGCGTATAGCTATCAAAAACGATGAAGTCGTTTCCAACACCGTGCATTTTTGTAAATTGATATTCCATTCTTATAGATTACAACCTATCTACCATTACGCAAAGCTGTGTATAAAATATATTAATTGTTTGGCTTATAAAAATAATGATGGAGCTACCGACAGCTTATGTATCTGAGACATGATGTCCTTGCTGAATATGTAAAGTTGATGTTGGAAAAGCACATTGTGCACCATGCGATTCTACAATTCTAATAACCTTCAACAAGACATTTTGTTTAACTTCATGAAATTTAATCCAATTAGTTGTTTTCGTAAATGTATATATAAAAAAATCAAGTGATGATGGGGCAAACTCATTAAAATTGACAATCAGTGTTTGATTTGCATCAATATCATCATGTTGTTTCAACATCTTTTTAACCTCAGTAATTATATTTTCCATCTTGATTACATCATCGTAACGAATGCCAATTGTCTCTTTAATCCGTCTATTAGTCATACGTGATGGATTTTCGACAGCGATGCTTGTAAAAACAGCATTTGGGACATACAAAGGTCGTTTCTCAAAAGTTCGTATAGTTGTTAAACGCCAGCCTATTTTTTCTACTGTGCCTTCAATCTCTTTATCCGGTGATCGGATCCAGTCACCTACATCAAATGGGCGATCCATATAAACCATGAAACCACCAAAGAAATTAGCGAGTAAATCACGCGCCGCAAAACCAATGGCAATTCCACCAATACCACCAAAAGCTAATACGCCTGAAACGCTATAACCCAAGGTTTGCATCGTGACCAAGGCGGCAGTAATTATGATTGAAATACGCAGTAATTTAGCAATTGCATCGGCAGTCGTTTTATCGAAATCTTCACCACGCTTTTGTTTTGTCTTGGAAATATTAATTTCTGCATGGCCAACAAATCGTACAAGAAACCACGAAACAACAACAATCACTCCGACATCTCGTATTGGCGCTATAGCAGCAAAGATAGTCACATCATTTTCGTTTTTTATGATATCAGCAGCGAATGTCAGTCCAATGATCCAGATTAAAAATGTAATCGGTTCGCGTGCAGCATCAAATAGTGCATCGTCCCAATAAGTTCGAGTAAGTTGGAGTCCAGATATAATCTTTTTTACGATACGTTTCTGCATCCAATTTAGCATTGCTGTAAGAAAGACCACGATAAAAACTTGTAATATCCAGGTCTCTTCTCCAAAAAAACTTAATCCATCACTAAAAATTTCTGTAAGACTCATTTATTAATCCTGTTATTTAGTAAATAGGCGTCATGCTATAACCATATGCTTTCAATAACTCTAACATATCTTATGTTCCTGCTAGATACATTGCATTGATGACAATAAACGATTTTCTTTTATTCATAATCAAGAGCCTAACTCATCGAACATTATTATGTGATTATATGTCCAGCCCAAGTCACCTTTCAAATAAAATAATTTACGATGACATAATAATCACAAACTATATTTGTCTATAACTTAACTCGTTAAGTCATTTTTTAATCTATCAAATATGTCAGTTTGTTATTCTTAAAACTCTACTCCCTTAAACTACTTAATCATTCTGTTATACCAATGACAGGAAATTTAAAGTTTCTTCAAAGTATAGAAAATCATTCATTGGTAAAATAGCTGTCTAAGGCTTGATAATAGACTCTGCATTTGAACTAATATAATAAAAATTAAAATTAATTTTGCTTAATTATACATAGACGTATCAAGCAACGGCGAGAGTCATTTTCCATTATGGAAGATTCTCTATAAAAATGATGGATTCTGCGTGGGGCCCAGGAAGAATTTTTATCACTAGCTGTTCTGATTCATGCAATGTCTTACCAACTACTCCCAGTAAATCTAAAATATTTTATTCGATATATGAATCGTTCCAAAGCACATATTGTGCATACGGTATAACTTACTTTTCAAACTGACTGATTCACAGAACTCCAAAGTGCGAAAAAATTATTTTCTGTTTAGGAAGAGAAATCATCACTCAAATTTATTTTTCATTGAAGTTTAATATAACCGCTGATCGTTCTTGCCATAATGCTGTTTTCTTTAATTCACACATATTTTTTTCAAAACGACCATGCATTCTGATTAACCGAGGTTGCAATTCAATATTCGACTGTATTTTTGCTTCATTCAGAATGGAAATTGCACCTGCTTGATTGTTACACGCCAACACCATATCACAACCCGCAGATAATGCCGCTTCCGCACGCTGAGGATAGCTTCCCATAACTTCAGCCCCTTTCATACTCAAGTCATCGCTAAAAATTGCTCCGTGGAATTTCAACTGTTCTCGTAATATTCCTTCTAACCATATTGAAGAAAAACCAGCAGGTTTATCATCTATCTCGGTATAGATCACATGAGCGGGCATCAAGCCAAGCAATCCTGCTCGTATCATTTTTTCGAATGGAATAAGATCTTTCATTTGAATGTCTTGATATTTTCGACAATCATAAGGTATCTCATCATGCGAATCTTCAAAGACTGATCCATGCCCAGGAAAATGTTTGCCTACAGCCGACATTCCTGCTTGTTTCATGCCATCCATATAAGCATGTGCAAGCCTCGATATTTGGTCGGGTTCTGTATGAAAAGCACGATCACCAATAACATTACTAATCTTTCCACCCAAGTCCAATACTGGCGCAAAACTAATATCAACACCTATCGCTAATAATTCTGCAGCCATTAGCCATCCTGCTTTCTGACAAAGCGATTCAGCATCATGGGTAGTCTGACACTTAGCTAATGAAGCACATGACGGCAAACGACTAAAACCATCTCGAAAACGTTGTACACGTCCACCTTCATGGTCAACGGCGATTAAAAGATGCGGTTCACGTAGATCATGAATACTTTTGCATAAGGTTGTGATTTGTTCTAACGATTCATAGTTTCGTGTGAACAGTATTACGCCACCCACATGCGGATGCATTAACATATCATGCTCATCGACTTCAAGCTGAAGACCGCGAAGGTCGGTCATGATAGGTCCTAGTGGTATTTTTTGTATTTTCATTTCAAATTTTTCTTATTTCTTTTATATTCATTTTGTCTCTGAGGTAATCTCCCAAGAGGTTTATACATAATACTAATGATAAGATAGCAAAACCGGGGGCTAACACCATGTGAGGAGCCATCAACATATAACGTGTTCCATCTCGGATCATGCTACCCCATGATGCTGTAGGGGGCTGCACGCCTAGTCCGAGAAAGGATAATCCTGCTTCTGCAATGACTA
>CAJJDJ010000047.1 GCA_905182825.1 Thiotrichaceae bacterium UBA7359 | reverse complement strand
TTATAAAAGGTATTAGACTAATGGCAAATACAATTCAGGTTGAGATAGTGAGTGCTGAGCAGCAGATCTATTCTGGTTTGGCAGAAATGGTATTTGCGCCTGGAGAATTAGGTGAAGTCGGTATCGCACCTGGGCATACGCCATTTGTTACTAAAATGGGTCCGGGTGAAGTTCGAGTAAAAGATGCTGAAGGCAAAGAATCTGCATTTTATATTTCTGGTGGCATGTTGGAAGTTCAGCCCACGGTCGTTACCGTTCTATCTGATACGGCACAACGTGCAGAAGACCTAGATGAAGCTGCAATCCTCAAGGCGAAAGAAGATGCTGAAAATGCATTTCACGAAAAAGGTGATGCAATCGATTATGCCAAGGCCAGAGCTTCATTATCTGAAACAGCAGCACAATTACAAACGATTCAGCGTTTACGTAAACGCGCAGGTCGTTAATCCTTTCGAATATTAGCGTGGTAATACTTTACCACGCTAAATCAATCCTATGTCCCAGTCGTCAGCACGGATATAATCTTCTTAAATAAAATTCTAATTTTACTGAGGAAAACGACACATGGGACTTTGTATCGTAATTTTAGCTGCTGGTAAGGGTACGCGGATGTATTCTGATAAACCTAAGGTCTTGCACACTCTTGCAGGCAAATCACTACTAGAACATGTATGCCAAACAGCTATGGGTTTGTCTCATCGAGATGTCTATGTTGTCTATGGTCATGGTGGCGATCAGGTGCCTAATGCTTTGCAGAATTTTCAAGTAAATTGGGTCGAGCAAGAAGAACAATTAGGCACCGGTCATGCTGTGCAACAAGTTTTACCTGATATCCCGGATGTTGATAATGTTTTAATTCTTTATGGTGATGTGCCTCTAATTACGGAAGAAAGCCTTAAGACACTAGTTGATGCTGCATCTACTACTGGTTTCTCCCTACTAACTACTCATGTTGAAGACCCTCATGGTTATGGCCGCATTATTCGTGATGAAGATAGCAAAATCGTTGCAATCGTTGAAGAAAAAGATGCAACAGAAGAGCAAAAAAGAATTTTCGAAATTAATACTGGATTCATGGTTGTTAAGGCTGAACTATTAAAGCTTTGGGTCAACGCGCTCAGTAATAATAATAAACAGGATGAATATTATCTAACAGATATTGTTTCTAAGGCAGTAGCAGATGATGTCAATATTACTCCTGTGTTAGCTGAGTCAAATATAGAAGTAAAAGGTATTAATAATCGGTCTCAGCTTGCAGAAGCAGAGCGTTATTTTCAACTAGTACAAGCCCACCATCTTATGTATAGAGGTGTAGGCTTGTGTGATCCCGCGCGCTTTGATTTGCGTGGTGAACTTGAAATTGGACGTGATAATGAAATTGATATCAATGTCGTTATTGAAGGTAGGGTCAAACTTGGCAATAACGTTACTATTGGTGCTAACTGTTATATAAAAGACACAATTATCGCTGATAACGTTAATGTTCTTGCTAATACAATGATTGATAATGCGGTCATTGGTGATGGTTGCAATATTGGACCATTTGCCCGAATTCGTCCCAATACAACATTGGATGAAGATGTTCATATTGGTAATTTTGTTGAACTCAAAAAAACAGATATTGGCAAGGGTAGTAAAATTAATCATTTGAGCTACCTAGGTGATACCCACATTGGTACTGAAACCAATATTGGTGCAGGTACAATTACCTGTAATTATGATGGTGCCAATAAGCACCAAACAATAATTGGAGATAAGGTTTTTGTTGGTTCAGATGTTCAGTTGATCGCACCCGTTAAGGTACATGATGGTGCGACTATTGCTGCCGGTACGACAGTAACAAAGGATGTCGCAGAGAATGAATTAGCGATCAGCCGTTCGGAACAAAAATCGATTCCAAAATGGAAAAGACCCAGCAAAAATTAATACATCATTATGAAAGTCGGTTTTTATCAATTTCGACCATTATTTGGTAATCCTAATCAGAATTGCAAAAATATAATTGCTGCATTAAAAGATGTTGATGCTGATTTATTAGTGCTGCCAGAATTAGCGTTAACAGGCTATTATTTTAAGAATAAAGCAGAATCAATAAAATACGCTGAAGATCCTGATAATAGCGAACGAATTGATTCATTAATTAATCTTGCAAATGAATGCAATATGCACTTAATTATTGGTTTTGCTGAAAAGCGCGGGGAGCAATGTTTTAACAGTGCCGCCTTGATCGGACCTAATGGTGTCGAGCATATTTACCGAAAAATACATCTTTTTAATGAAGAGAAGTTTTGTTTTGACCCAGGTGATACACCTTTCATCGTCAATGATGTAAATGGTGTGAAAATTGGCATGATGATTTGTTTTGATTGGATTTTTCCGGAAGTTACGCGGGTATTAGCATTACAGGGAGCACAAATCATCTGTCAACCATCAAATTTAGTGTTAAATTTTTGCCAGCAAACAATGCTTATACGGTGTATTGAAAATAAGGTGTTTGCAATTACTGCTAATCGTTACGGTGTTGATAAGAGGCCTCAAGGAAGTTTGAAATTTACTGGAAAGAGTCAAGTCGTTGCACCGGGTGGTGAATTATTGCATCGTGCTGTTTCACATCGCGATGCTTTGTTTATCGCAGAGATAAATCCTGAAGAGGCAAATAATAAAATGATCACTCAGCACAATGATGTGTTGATGGATCGTCGCCCAGAATTTTATACTTTATTTAACAATAAATAACAGGAATCAATTATGAGCTTTGCTACAGCTGACCTCTATGATGAATATGAAGAAGACCTGCAAATCGCTAGGCCAATATTTAATGATTATGGCGATATTAAGCAATTTTCTGGACCAGCGTTGACGCTAAAAGTATTTGAAGATAATTCATTAGTCAGGGCGGCATTAGAAGAACCAGGGCTTGGTAAAGTGCTGGTTGTCGAAGGGGGTGGTTCTTTACGTTGTGCCTTGCTAGGAGATATGTTGGC
>CAJJDJ010000046.1 GCA_905182825.1 Thiotrichaceae bacterium UBA7359 | reverse complement strand
GGTCTTGCTTGACCAAGTGGTGGCACTGCCCCTGTAAAGCTTTGACTAATACCTTCGTTATTGATGTATGTACCAGAGGTCTCGACAAATGCTGAAACAGGTAACATGACATCAGCATAACTTTCAATTTCGTCACTTCGGTATGCCGTTAATGAAATGACTAACTCAGCATCATTCATTGCTATGCGCGCAGCACGACTATCCCAACAATCAAGTTCTGGTTCTGTGTTCAGTAGGACATAAGCTTTTAATTTTGCTTGCAGCATTTCATTGCTATTCATACCAACACTGGCACATTCTTTACCACCAGCATGGCGATGTGGAACTGCGCCTGCTAACCAAGCGCCTGAGCTATTTGCCGCTTCAGATAAATATCCCAACTTCGAGTTACTAGTCTTGGCAATTAGACCAGCAAGTGTGCGTAATATTGAAAATTGAGTATGTGCAGTTGCCGTATTCCCCAGCAAGACGATTGAGTTTTTCGAATCTATAAGTTTGCTGGCTATAGTTCGGTGTGCATCAGTAATATCTATATTTTCGACACACTGTTTTACTTGATCTTCGACAGAGCCATCACTTGTTTCAAGAACTGCCTTCAAAATAGAAGCCAATTCAATGGGCAATTGTTCAGGAGCAACAATACACCTCGCTGCAAGCGGGTAGTTATAGTCATAATCAACCGGGTTCAACAGCATAATAGCAGCACCCTTCAGTGCAGCCTTACGTAGGCGGTGATTAATGATCGGTTGTTCCTTTCTAACATTGCTACCTATCAAGAGTGCAGATTGCAATGTTTCTAATTCTGAAATGGTTTGCCCCAAATAAGGAAAGTGTGAAACTGAATCTTGGTCTGAAAAATCAGTTTGTCTTAAGCGAGTATCAATATTGCTCGAACCAATACCACGTGCGAATTTCTGCAACAAATAAAGCTCTTCTAAGGTCGCAGAAGAAGACGCTAATAGACCTACTTGTTCTGCACTATTCGATTCAATCACACCATTCAGTTTTTCTTTAACAACATCTAATGCCGTTTCCCAATCAACTTCTTTCCACGAATCACCTTCTTTGATCATCGGTGTTTGTAAACGGTCATCGCTATAAACACCTTCATAGCTAAATCGATCTCGATCAGAAAGCCATACTTCATTGATTGATTCATTTTCTGCTGGTACCACGCGTTTAACACGATCACCTTTTACATGGAAATGGACATTTGATCCTACTGAGTCATGTGGTGCAATGCCTTGTTTTTGTACCAGCTCCCAGGTCCTTGCAGAATAGCGAAATGGTTTTGAGGTTAAGGCGCCAACAGGGCAAAGGTCGATGATGTTGCCCGACATTTCAGAGCTGACACTTTTTTCTATATAGGTTCCGATCTCCATATTCTCACCACGACCAGTTGCGCCCATTTCACGTAAGCCAGCTACTTCTTCGCCAAAACGAACACAGCGTGTGCAATGAATACAACGAGTAAGATCGGTTTGTATTAGTGGTCCAATATTTTTATCTTTTACGACACGTTTCTTCTCTTGATATCGAGAAACATCACCGCCATAACCCATGGCCAAATCTTGTAATTCACATTCACCACCCTGATCACAAATAGGACAGTCCAGCGGATGATTAATTAACAAAAATTCCATGATTGATTTTTGTGCATCAGTCGCTACTTTAGATTGAGTTTTAACTATCATGCCATCCATAACAGGAGTCGCACACGCAGGTAGCGGTTTTGGCGCTTTTTCAACTTCAACCAGACACATTCTACAATTAGCAGCGACGGTTAATTTTTTGTGATAGCAAAAACGTGGCACATAGATATCATTGGCATCCGTGACCTCAATCAGCATCTGTCCCCTATCTGCCTTTAAGGACTTACCATTTACTTCAATTGTTATTTGATCGTCTGACATACTATTTATTAAGCGGCCTCAGAGTCGTCAGCATGTCCGGAACCTACCATGCAACGTTTATGATCGATGTGATACTGAAATTCATCTCGAAATTGTTTAATAAAACTTCTCACTGGCCATGCAGCTGCATCACCGAAGGCACAAATAGTACGTCCTTCAATCTTGCTCGCAACATCATCGAGTTTATCCAAGTCGCCTTGTTCGCCTTTACCCTCTTCGATGCGTTTAACAACACGATATAACCATCCGGTGCCTTCACGACAGGGTGTACATTGACCACATGACTCAGAAAAATAAAATCGTGACAACCGTTCTAACGCCTTGACCATACAAGTCGTATCATCCATTACTATTACCGCGCCAGAACCCAGCATAGAGCCAGACTTGGCAATTGCATCGTAGTCCATATTAGTTTCAAGCATGACATTGCCATGAACTACCGGCATAGAACAACCTCCCGGTATCACTGCTTTTAAACGGCGACCATCACGCACGCCTCCAGCCATTTCCAACAACTTAGAAAACGGAGTGCCTAATGAAATTTCAAAATTACCAGGATTATTAACATGTCCACTAACAGAAAAACATTTAACACCACCACTATTAGCCACGCCTTTTTCGGAAAACCAATTCCCGCCATTTCGTATAATGTTGGGCACTGAAGCAAAGCTCTCAGTATTATTGATCGTTGTTGGTTTACCATATAAACCGAAGTTTGCAGGAAATGGCGGCTTAAATCTTGGTTGACCTTTCTTACCTTCCAACGATTCAAGTAAAGCAGTCTCTTCACCACAAATATAAGCACCCGCGCCCAAGCTTGCATGTATTTCAATATTAACATCACTACCTAAAATATTGTCGCCTAACAATCCTGAACGTCGCGCTTCTTTCAAGGCATCATCGAAACGAGGAAAGGGCTCATCCATAAATTCACCACGAATATAGTTATAACCCACACTAGAGCCTGTCGCATAACAAGCAATAATCATCCCTTCAACGATTGAATGCGGGTTGAATCGAAGAATATCCCGATCCTTACAGGTGCCTGGTTCACTCTCATCAGAATTACAAACAATATACTTTTGACCTTCAAAATTTCGCGGCATAAAGCTCCATTTCAAACCAGTTGGGAAACCAGCACCCCCTCTACCTCGTAAACCAGAAGATTTAACTTCTTCGATTACATCTTCCGGAGAGATTTTATCATTAATTATTTTCTTCAAAGCTGCATAGCCACCAACCTTAAAGTAATTCTCTAAGGTCCAGGGCTCGTCAAACTGGAGCGTGGCAAAACAAACGCTGTTTAATTCCATAATATTAATCCAAGCTATCTAGAATCTCGTCGACTTTGTCCGTCGTTAGATTCTCGTAGTATTTATGGTCAATCATCATCATTGGACCACCACAACAGGCAGCCAAACATTCTTCTTCACACTTAATATAAAATTTTTCATCGGCGGTTGATTCGCCGGTTTTAATGCCTAGTTTCCTCTCAACATGATTGACGATGTCATCAGAACCCATGAGCAAACATGAGATATTAGTACATATCGAGATACTATGTCGGCCTACAGGTTCTGTTTCAAACATAGAATAAAAAGAGGCGACTTCATAGACGGCGATATTCGACATGCTAAGATAATCCGCAACGGCATCCATTAATTCTGTTGTTAAATAACCTTCGTTTTGATGTTGTGCTTCGCGTAAGGCTGCTAATACAGCGGATTGTTTTTTATTCTCAGGATACTTTTCTAGCCACATATCGATCTCTGATCGCGTATGTTCTGAAAGCATAGTTTTAGTAATTTTAGTCACACTATTACCTATCAATCTCACCAAACACGATATCTTGAGTACCTATCACAGCAACAACATCGGATAACATGTGGCCTTTAACCATCTCGTTCATTGAAGATAGGTGCGCAAAACCAGGAGCACGAACCTTTAATCGATATGGCTTATTCGCCCCATCTGAAATCAAATAGATTCCAAACTCACCTTTAGGATGTTCTATAGCCGAATAATATTCTCCCTCTGGCACGCAGTAACCTTCTGTGAATAATTTAAAATGATGAATCAATGATTCCATGCCTTCTTTCATTTCTTCACGTCTGGGTGGAACCACCTTATGATCATCAATCATAACGGGGCCAGAATTTTTTCTGAGCCAATCGACACACTGTTTTATGATTCGATTGGACTGTCGCATTTCTTCAACACGAACCAGATAACGATCATAACAATCTCCATTGGTACCAACCGGTATATCAAAATCCATTTTGGCATAGACTTCATAAGGTTGTTTCTTTCTAAGATCCCATTCAATACCCGAGCCACGCAACATCGGACCAGTAAAACCTAATTGTAATGCGCGTTCGGGACTAACAACACCAATACCAACAGTACGTTGTTTCCAGATTCGGTTATCTGTTAATAAAGTTTCGTATTCATCTATACATCTCGGAAAACGGTCAGTAAACGAGGCAATATAATCCAATAAAGATCCCTGTCTATTTTCATTTAACCGGTCGACCTCTTCCTGCTTATGCCATTTGGAAGCTTCATACTTCGGCATCATTGAGGGTAGGTCTCTATAAACACCACCGGGGCGATAATAAGTCGCGTGCATACGTGTTCCAGAAACGGCCTCATAGCAATCCATCAAATCTTCGCGTTCACGAAAGCAATAGAGGAACATGGTCATTGCACCGATATCCAGCCCGTGTGTCCCTAACCACATCAGATGGTTTAGAACACGCGTAATTTCATCAAACATGACACGAATATATTGCGCACGTAGTGGTGGTGTTACACCTAATAATTTTTCTATTGCCAGGACATAAGCATGTTCATTACACATCATGGAAACATAATCGAGTCTATCCATATAACCAATACTTTGATTAAACGGTTTGCTCTCTGCTAGCTTTTCGGTTCCTCGATGTAATAAACCAATATGTGGATCAGCCCGTTCGATAACTTCCCCGTCCATTTCGAGAACAAGCCTCAGCACACCATGAGCCGCAGGATGTTGAGGACCAAAATTCATAGTCATATTACGAATCTCAGGCATCGTTTTTCTCCTCTGTCGATGTGGCAAAGCGATTATCATCGCGAATTACCCGAGGCACCAATACTCTGTTGGTAATTGTAACTGGTTCATAGACCACACGTTTTTTATCTGGGTCGTAGCGAACTTCTACATTTCCTTCCAAAGGAAAATCTTTACGAAAGGGATGACCTATGAATCCATAGTCGGTGAGTAGACGACGTAAATCCGGATGTCCCTCAAACAAGATGCCAAATAGATCAAACGCCTCTCGTTCAAACCAATCGGCTGAACTCCAAATACCTGATACTGAGGCAATGCGTGGGTATTCGTCAGACATATAGCAGCGAAGTCGCAAACGAATATTATGTTTTATTGATAATAGGTGATAAACGACAGCAAAACGTTCATTGGTGTTATGACTACTTTCTTGATCATTATTTTGACGACCACGACCGAAGCCAGTTGAAGTTGATTCGTTAGTAGACCAATCGACTTGTCCGTAGGTTGAATAATCAACACCGCACAAATCAGACAATTGCGTAAAAGCGAATTGTTCATCATCGTGTAATCCTTTACAGACTGACAACAAATGATCAGCGGCTAATACTACTGTTACTTGATCACAATCAGTGATGCAATGAATTAGCTCATTGCTAAATCGTTCTTCAATTTTTTCCGCAAGATTAGCGGTAGAATTCGTCATACCTATAAAATATTTAGTGATGTTATCGAGCTATTGTATTAGTACGTTTTATTTTTTTTTGTAATTGTATTATTCCGAATAATAGGGCTTCTGCTGTTGGTGGACATCCTGGAACGTAGACATCAACAGGGACAATACGATCACACCCTCTTACGACCGCATAAGAATAATGATAATAGCCACCACCATTTGCACATGATCCCATAGAAATAACCCAACGTGGCTCTGCCATTTGGTCATAAACCTTGCGCAACGCGGGTGCCATTTTGTTCACTAATGTTCCTGCAACAATCATCACATCAGATTGTCTAGGACTCGGTCGAAAAACAATCCCGAACCTGTCTAAATCATATCGCGAAGCACCGGCTTGCATCATTTCAACTGCACAACATGCAAGACCGAACGTCATCGGCCACATGGAACCCGTTCTAGCCCAATTGATAAGATTATCTACGCTAGTAGTAACAATACCCGTCTCGTGAATTTTTTCCTCAGCACCCATTTTGTTACTCCCAATCAAGCGCGCCTTTGCGCCATTCATAGATAAAACCAACAACGAGTACGCCAAGGAACATCATCATCGCCCAAAATCCTGCCATGCCAATACCATCCAACGCGACAGCCCAAGGGAATAGAAAAGCGATTTCAAGATCGAAGATAATAAACAGAATGGCAACGAGATAATAACGGACATCAAATTTCATACGGGCATCTTCAAATGCCTCAAATCCACATTCATAAGGAGATTGCTTTTCCGAATCAGCGCGAGCATGACCCAGCAATTTACCCAATCCGAAACCCAACGCAATCAATACTACACCCATAACTAAACCGACAAGGGTAAATATAAGAATAGGAAAATAATTCGCCAACATTTGTTTATTCCAAAACCTTTAAAAAGTGAATTTGTAACTGCGATGTATACTAACAAGATTCGAGCCAATAAACTAAAAACATTAACATTTTTTTATATAATTAGTTTATCTTCGTATGGTGTAATAAATTTTATTAATGTGGCATCAAAAACCAGTTTACTTAATCTTTAAAACCGATAAAAAATGGATCTATCGATTAAAAATATGGTCAAAATCAGAACGGACTGTATGCGTTTTACAAATATCTTCTGAACTTCAAAATACTTTCAAATATATTATTTTTTGTTATGCCCAACTCAAATCAAAACAGGAGTCACTCTAAACTACACGCATGAATGTCTAACCGACATCAATTAATATTAATTTATCTCATCAAGTATTTCAAAAAGCATCTCCAGGAACACGAACCCATCCTTCCATAATAATCCGTGCACTACGGCTCATTATCACTTTCGACGCAGTCCATTGACCACCATTTTGAGCAGCTTCAGCACCAACTCGTAGAGTTCCCGAAGGATGTCCGAAAGTTACCGCATCCCGCTTACCACCACCCGCGGCTAGGTTCACTAAGGTTCCTGGTATTGCAGCTGCGGTGCCAATTGCAACAGCAGCAGTGCCCATCATGGCATGATGTAATTTCCCCATCGATAGCGCCCGAACATTTAAGTCGATATCTGCAGCATTAATTTGTTTGCCGCTAGAAGCAATATAACCTTCAGACTTACCTACAAAAGCGACCTTAGGCGTATGTTGTCGATTCGCGGCCTCTTCGATATTCTCAATCAGACCCATGCGCATCGCACCGTAGGCTCGAATAGTCTCAAACATTGCTAGTGCTTTATCATGATTGTTAATCGCTTCCTGCAATTCTGTTCCTTTATATGAGATGTCTTTAGCATTTAGGAAAATGGTCGGTATACCAGCATTAATCATGGTGGTCTTGAGTGTGCCAACACCCGGTACTTCTAAATCATCTGTTAAATTTCCGGTAGGAAAAATCACACCATCACTATCGGTAGGTTCCATAAATTCGATCTTTACTTCCGCCGCAGGGAAGGTCACACCATCAAGTTCAAATTCACCAGTTTCCTGTACTTCACCATTAGTCATAGGTACATGAGCGATAATTGTTTTTTGAATATTGGCTTGCCAGATACGCACGGTAGCCAGACCATTATCTGGAATAAGACTGGCGTCAACCAGACCATTACTAATAGCAAATGAGCCTACTGCTGCAGTTAAATTACCACAATTACCACTCCAATCGACGAAGGCCTTATCGATAGATACCTGTCCAAAGAGATAATCAACATCGTGTTCCAACTGAGTGCTTTTTGAAAGCAGTACTGTTTTACTAGTACTTGACGTCGCCCCTCCCATACCATCGGTTTGCTTGCCGTATGGATCTGGGCTACCTATTATTCTTAACAATAAAGCATCGCGCGTAGCACCCGACACCTGTACCGATTCTGGCAGGTCTGCAAGATTAAAGAACACGCCCTTGCTCGTGCCGCCACGCATATAGGTGGCAGGGATCCTTATCTGAGGTGCATGGCTCATCTTTCCTCCTGATTAAGCCGCGTTAGATTCAAGAAAATCTTGTGCAAAACGTTGCAGGACTCCGCCAGCTTCATACACATGAACCTCTTCGGCGGTATCAAGACGACAGGTCACAGAAATTTTCACAGTGTCACCGTTGGCACGAGTCATCACGATCGTCAAAGCTGCTCCTGGAGAGATCTTACCGTTTACGGTGTAAGTCTCTGTCCCATCTATAGAATAAGTGTTACGGTTATCACTCGCATCAAACTCCAGTGGTAAGACGCCCATACCCACCAAATTTGTGCGGTGGATACGTTCAAAACCTTCGGCCACAATGACTTCCACACCGGCCAAGCGAACACCTTTCGCAGCCCAGTCACGGGAAGAGCCCTGTCCATAGTCAGCGCCAGCGATAATAATCAACGGTTGCTTGCGATCCATATAGATTTCTATGGCCTCCCACATACGGCTCTCTTTACCATCCGGCTCGATACGAGCCAAAGAACCCTGTTTCACTCCTCCATTCTGGTCACGGCACATCTCGTTTAATAATTTCGGATTAGCAAAAGTTGCACGTTGTGCTGTCAAATGATCTCCACGATGTGTCGCATAAGAATTAAAATCGACTTCTGGTAGACCCATCTTATCCAGATAAGCACCGGCAGCACTGTTCAACATGATCGCATTCGAAGGCGACAGATGGTCGGTTGTAATATTGTCACCGAGAACCGCTAGTGGGCGCATGCCTTTCATCGTACGTTCACCTGCAAGTGCTCCCTCCCAGTAAGGAGGTCGACGAATATATGTACTTTGCGGGCGCCATTGATACAAGGGACTTTCAGTTACTGCTCCTTTAACTATATTGAACATTGGAGCATAGATCTTCTTGAACTGCTCAGGTTTGACACATGCTTTAACAATGGTATCAATCTCTTCATCGCTAGGCCAAATATCTTTCAGTGCTATTGGATTACCTTTTTTATCTGTACCCAGTACATCCTTTTCGATATCAAAACGAATAGTGCCTGCAATAGCATAGGCAACCACAAGCGGTGGTGAAGCAAGAAATGCCTGTTTGGCGTAAGGATGAATACGGCCGTCAAAGTTTCGATTACCCGATAGTACAGCTGTTGCATACACGTCACGGTCGATAATTTCTCTTTGAATCTCGGGATTCAACGCACCACTCATACCATTACAGGTAGTACAGGCGAAGGCCACTATACCAAAACCAAGTTTTTCTAACTCAGTCAACAGACCAGCTTCTTCCAAATACAGTTGAACTACTTTGGAGCCCGGTGCGAAAGAAGATTTAACCCAAGGCTTGCGGATTAATCCCAGTTCATTTGCCTTGCGTGCTATCAGACCGGCAGCAACCATGTTGCGTGGATTACTCGTATTCGTGCAGGAGGTGATCGCCGCAATTATTACCGCACCATCTGGAATTTTACCTTCTGCCTCTTGCGCGATAGCCTCATCAAGTCCGACCGCGATACCACGCGACTCCAGATCCGACGTTGCTAAACGACGATGTGGATTTGATGGTCCTGCCATATTGCGAGATACCGTCGAGAGATCAAATTTGAGTATACGACCGTATTCAGCTTGTTTAAGATCGTCAGCCCAAAGTCCTGTTACTTTAGCGTAGTTTTTTACTAGTGCAACCTGCTCTGGTTCACGGCCAGTCAGTTTCAAATAATCAATAGTCTGCTCATCTATATAAAACATACCCGCAGAAGCACCATATTCAGGTGTCATATTTGAGATGGTAGCGCGATCGCCAATGGTGAGTTCCGTAACACCCTCGCCAAAGAATTCAAGGTAGGCGGAAACAACTTTCGCATTTCTTAGAAATTCGGTTATTGCCAGCACAATATCTGTAGCAGTTATTCCCGCCTGGCGCTTACCAGTAATGTTAACACCAATAATATCCGGTAGTCGCATCATGGTTGGCCGACCAAGCATGACGGTTTCCGCTTCGAGACCACCAACACCTATGGCAATAACACCGAGTGCATCAACATGAGGGGTATGACTGTCTGTTCCAACACAGGTATCAGGGTAAGCTAGACCATTACGTGACTGAATCACTGGTGACATCTTTTCTAAATTGATCTGATGCATGATGCCATTTCCTGCAGGTATTACATCGACGTTATCAAAGGCCGTTTTAGTCCACTCGATAAAGTGAAAACGGTCTTCATTACGGCGATCTTCGATGGCGCGATTTTTTTCAAAGGCATCTTTTTCAAAACCACCATGTTCAACAGCCAGGGAGTGATCAACAATCAACTGTGTGGGTACCACGGGATTAACCTTGGCGGGATCACCACCTTGATCTGCAATCGCATCACGCAAACCCGCCAAATCGACCAGAGCAGTCTGCCCCAGAATGTCATGGCAAACCACACGTGCTGGATACCATGGAAAATCCAGATCTTGCTTACGTTCGATGAGCTGATTCAGGGAGTCTGTTAACGCAGACGGATCACAACGTCTAACAAGCTGTTCAGCCAATACACGAGATGTATAAGGCAAACTCATATATGCACCAGGTTTGATCGCTTCAACCGCTTCATGAGTATCGAAATAATCCAATTCAGAATTAGGGAGTGGTTTACGATAATTGGTATTCATATTATTTACTCTCAATTTTTAGATTTTACCTATTTTTAAACACGTGCTCTGCAGTCGCTGAAATAGTCAGATGAAAAATTTCAGACATTGCTTTATTTGTAAGAAAATTGTCATATTGTCGACATATTGTTTATAACCAAAGTGTTAAATAAGCATATTAGCTGATTTCAAGCATCAATTGTTTACATTTAAGGCGCCGGTTTAGCAGAGAATCATAATACTTATACAAGAGCGGACCTCGCGGAGCCTCTGTTTTTTAGTATCCGCACAGATAAATCACAAAACTTTGCAAAAGCTTTGCTATTAGCTGTTTTATAAAAATCATTTATTTCTAGGAAATCGACATAACATCAACCGACACTGACCCTTCATAACATTAAGTGTAGTGTGCTAAATATTTTAAATGAACCTCAAACCTTCGAATATATTTCTGTACCTTTTTGTTTGAACTCTTTTGCTTTTTCTTTCATTCCTTTTTGTAACGCTTTATCAACATTATCAATGCCTTTTTTATCAGCATAATCTCGGATATCTTGCGTTATTTTCATTGAACAAAAATTTGGACCACACATAGAACAAAAATGAGCAACCTTATGCGCATCTTTTGGTAAGGTTTGATCATGAAATTCTCGTGCTTTATCCGGATCTAGACTTAAATTAAATTGATCTTCCCAACGAAATTCAAAACGCGCTTTTGATAAAGCGTTATCACGCAACTGCGCTACTGGGTGGCCTTTTGCTAAATCTGCTGCATGTGCAGCTAATTTATAAGTTATGATGCCATCCTTAACATCATCTTTGTTTGGTAAACCCAAATGTTCTTTTGGTGTTACATAACAAAGCATCGCCGTGCCATACCATCCGATCATCGCTGCGCCAATTGCAGACGTAATATGATCATATCCCGGTGCAATATCAGTCGTTAGCGGACCTAGTGTATAAAAGGGGGCTTCATTACATTTTTCTAATTGCTTCTCCATATTTTCTTTAATCTTATGCATAGGGACATGCCCAGGACCTTCAATCATAGTCTGCACGTCATGTTTCCAAGCGACTTGTGTAAGTTCTCCCAATGTTTCAAGTTCACCAAATTGAGCGGCATCATTGGCATCAGCTATACAACCTGGTCGGAGTCCATCACCCAATGAAAAAGACACATCATATGCCTTCATAATTTCACAGATATCTTCAAAATGTGTGTAAATGAAGTTTTCTTCATGATGGGCAAGACACCATTTGGCCATGATGGAACCACCACGAGAAACAATCCCCGTCAAACGTTTCGCAGTCAATGGAACATAGGCTAAACGTACACCAGCATGAAGAGTGAAGTAATCAACACCTTGCTCGGCTTGTTCGATTAATGTGTCTTTAAAGATTTCCCAAGTCAGGTTTTCTGCTTTACCTTCTACTTTTTCTAATGCCTGATAGATAGGTACAGTTCCTATAGGCACAGGAGAATTACGAATAATCCATTCACGCGTTTCATGAATGTTTTTGCCGGTCGATAGATCCATGACATTATCAGCACCCCAACGAATAGCCCAAGTCATTTTTTCTACTTCTTCTTCGATGGATGAACTGACTGCAGAATTACCAATATTAGCGTTAATCTTGACCAAAAAATTACGGCCAATAATCATTGGTTCAATTTCTGGATGGTTGATGTTTGCTGGAATTATCGCACGACCTTCAGCTACTTCCTTTCGAACAAACTCTGGCGTGATATTACCCGGTAAATTTGCGCCATAATCAATTCCTTGATGATGCCATGCTAATTTTTTATCCTGATATTCATCAAAACGCTGGTTCTCGCGTATAGAAATAAATTCCATCTCCGGAGTAATAATACCCTTCTTCGCATAGTGCATTTGACTTACATTTTTACCAGGCTTAGCTCTCCTGATATTATTTTTTTGATTAAAACGCAGTACTGCTAATTCAGGATCTTTTAATCGGCTCTGACCGTATTCCGAGCTTGTTTCACCAATAATAATAGTATCGTCACGCTCTTCTAACCAGCTTTGTCGCAAAGCAGCCAAACCTTTACGTATATCAATATTTGCATCAACATCTGAATAGGCACCGGAAGTGTCATAAACCGTCAATGGTGGGTTTTCTTCCTCGACTTGACCATTATGAGTTTTAGCTAGAGAAATCTCGCGCATAGGAACACGAATATCGGCACGGCTACCCTGTACATATATTTTTTTTGAATTAGGAAAACTTTTTACAGCCTTTTCATCAACAACGGCTGTTTGGCTTAGCAAAGTATCGGCGATGGCACTCATAGTTCACTCCATATCACTTTATGATTACGTCAGTGTTCGCGCCCAAACGGTTCGAAGATGCTTGCTTTCCTACGTCGGCATTACCCGGTTCAGGTTCAAGGGTATCTCTCAGCCCGCCCGGGCACCCCTAGCTTTAATATTGGTTTTTTCATTTTTGATTCGATTAATACGAATCAATATTATTCGAAAACTAGTTATTTCTAAATAATACACCCAAGGATAAATTAAGAGAATAGAAATCTTATACTTAATCTATTTCACTTATTTAAATACGCCATTTTAATTTTAAATTGAGCATGCTTCAGTTTTTTTTCTATTGTTTTTTTTATTAATCAGATAACCAAAAATAGCGCCTGTAATAAACATGAGTAATGAGTAGGTCACAGCTGGAATCATCATAGTATTGTTACCAATCAAAGTTCCGGACACAACAAGTGCTAAAGTACCATTCTGAATACCTACTTCAAAACCAATAGCGGTGGATTGTTTGATATTGAGTTTTGTCCAGTAAGCAAGCTGATAACCAGATATTAGTACTACTATATTAAGCACTAAAGTCGCAGCGCCTGCTTGCACGAAAAAATTTGCCATATTTGCAGAGTTTTTCATAACGATTAAACCAATAATCAAAAACAAGAAAAATATTGAAAACCATTTAAGTGCGTTTTCTATTTTCTTAGCAACTACTGGTAAACGTGATAAAACAAACATACCTAGAGCAATAGGTATCACGCTAATCACTAATAACTGCAACATAGTTTTAACGATAGACAACTCAAATTCTGTATTACTACCCATAAAGTAGATCATGCTTAAAGAAGCGATCAAAGGAATAGTAAAAGGTGTGAGCAAACTAGTTAGTAAAGTTAAACTAACAGATAGTGGAACATCACCTTCAAATAAATAAGTGAACATATTAGATGTCGCACCACCAGGAGCTAAAGAAATGATGATTAAACCGACGGCTAATTCAGCGGGCAACCTGAAAATAAGCGAAAGGATGAAAGCAATAAGAGGTAGTAAAATTAATTGCCCAATTAATCCAACAACAATCGCTTTAGGGTAATGAAAAATATTTTTAAAATCAGAAAGTCGTAATGTCATTCCAATTCCAAACATAATCAAAAAAAGAGATAAAGGAAGAATTACCTTAGTTAAAACATCAGCTTGCATAATATTCTCCACTCTAAAGTACATACCTACGACCAATAAAAAGCTAGAGAAGACTATCCCATAAATATTAAAGGACTCTACCTTCTTTACTATCTATCTTTTGTTAATTCCATTAAAGATCGGAAATTATCAGATGGAATTAAAGCTTGCTTCTTATATTCGCCATATTTCCAATATACCAGATACGCTTTCTTATTTTTCTTTGATGCAAGAATACGATATTTATCATCTTTAACATGTAAAGCGGCACAATTTTCTATGCCAACTGCGACACCTTGAGTAACTTTCATCATCGCTTTTAATGCAGGCTGACGATGTTTTTCAACATCGTAATGCGGACAGATCAACACATCAGCATAATTTAACCCTTTTACTTTTATTAAAGTCTTATTACTCTCGTCTTTAAACTTACGAGAATCGCTATTACCTTGCCGAAACCAACAAATCGAACCCGCACTCAAACCACAGAATACAACACCACGTTTTCTAGCTTTATCTAAATATTTATCAAGGCCCAACTTACGCCATAAATTCATCATACGTAGTGTATTACCACCACCTACATAAATAATATCGCTTTGTGAAATAAGCATTTGTATCTTTTTGTTGGACGGTCTGTTTCGATACAACAACAGCTCCTGTACAAAGCAGCCTAAACGTTTTTCATATTGATCATGGAATGCTTCGCAATAATCCACATTGTCTTCACTGGCAGTAGGAATAAATAAGACCTTAGGTGATTTTTTATTTATCTGTTTAATAATGCTTTGATCAATCAATAAAGTTTGAGGCTCACGATTTTTAGATACCATTATCTTTCCACCACCAATAGCAATAATATTTCTTTTCATCGTTTTTAATCAGTTAATTTATACGCTTTTTAAATTAAGGTTAAAGATTACTGCATCTAGATATTGAAGATACTAAATAAGAAGAAATGATATCTTAAGAATTGATTATTGGTGCCGATGGGCGGACTCGAACCGCCACGGGATTACTCCCACTACCCCCTCAAGGTAGCGTGTCTACCAATTCCACCACATCGGCTGCATATAAAACTATCGATTATTGTGCGGGTAGTCTTGGCAAATCTGAATCCAGTTGATCATTTTGTTGTTCAATAATGGCAGGTATATCTTGTTCTACCGTTTCTTGTTCAAAAATAATGCCTGGCTGATCTAGTAAGCTAGTCGGTGCAGTTTGAATACTCTGAGTTGCTAGGTATGCGAGCATTAAACTATTTCCGAGAAAAATAACAGCTAGCGCTGTTGTAAGCTTGGTTAAAAAACTTGATGAACCTGAGCTACCAAAGACAGTTGCTGATGAACCGCTACCAAAAGCTGCGCCTGCATCTGCACCTTTGCCATGCTGAATCAGGATTAATACGATTAATGCCACAGCAACTAGCACTTGTAATACAAACAATAGTGTATGGGTTGTTTCCATTTTGTTACTTACCTCGCAGAGTGGCAGATAGTCAAGAAATCATCAGCGACTAGCGATGCACCGCCAATCAGACCTCCATCAATATCTGCTAATTCAAAAAGTTGTTTTGCATTATCTGCTTTAACACTACCTCCATAAAGGATTCTAATGCCATCAGCAATTTCATGATCATGTCTTGCCAGACGTGACCGTATAAATTCGTGTATTTCTTGTGCTTGTTCCGGTATCGCCGTTTTTCCGGTACCTATTGCCCATACTGGTTCGTAGGCAATTATTGCTTCTTTGAAGGCCATAATACCAGCTAATTCAATCACGGCATCCAACTGTCTTGAAATAACTTCTTTTGTACAATCTGATTCGCGTTCTTCCAACAATTCACCTACACATAATATGGGTATCATTCCATTTGCTTGCACAGCTACAAATTTTTCCGCAATTCGCGAATCATTTTCACTATAAAACATTCTTCTTTCAGAATGTCCAACAATCACATATTTACATGCAAAATCTTTGAGCATTGTCGGTGCTACTTCTCCAGTATGCGCTCCACATTCTAAATGAGAGACATTCTGCGCTCCAAGTCCAATATCGGTCTTTTTTAATATCTCAGCTAACTCTGAGATGTACACAGACGGCGGACAAATAATCACTTCTGGCTCTGTCTCTTGCGTCATACCTTGAGATATTGCCCTCACAAGTTGACGAATACTGTCGAGTGAACCGTTCATCTTCCAATTAGCTGAGACCAAAGTTCGACGCTTTGACATTACTTAATCGTCCTATAATGAGAGGCCGCAAAGGTTACAGAGTGGACGCCACGAAATCAATATATTCCCTAAATTTATTCAAATTACATTATTCTAATTCTTTGAACCTAGGTACCTCTAAGAAAACTACTTTGAATTCTTTTCAAATCATCAAAACTTCACATTAGAATATAGTCAAAGAAAAGTCAGAGCTGCTGAAATGTAATGACTACTTTGACCTTTTCATTATACTTTCATTCGGGGTTACGGCTTCTATTAACGCTTTAATTTCACTTTCTTCGAGACGCCAATTTTGTCCAACACGTTTTTTACGAGGGAGAATATAAGAACCAAATCGAGTTCGTATCAAACGATTTACCTGAAAACCTTGAGATTCCCATAAACGACGCACTTCACGATTACGTCCTTCCATAATAACAACATGATACCAATGGTTTGCACCTTCGCCACCCGAATCAACAACATCTGTGAACTTTCCCAGTCCATCCTCAAGTTCAACACCATCACGCAATGCCTGTAATTGTCGTTTATCTGCACGTCCAAAAATACGCACTGCATACTCACGCTCTATCTGTCTAGAAGGATGCATTAATTTATTAGCTAAATTTCCATCCGTAGTAAATAGCAATAAGCCTGTTGTATTAATGTCTAACCGGCCGATGTTTATCCATCGACTATCTCTTAGCCTTGGTAGTTTTTTGAAAACATTATTACGTCCTTTTTCATCTTTTCGCGTACAGACTTCACCAGCGGGTTTGTAATAGGCAATAACTTTTGGTTTAGATTCACGTTGTTGAGGCAAACGTATTTGATGAGAATTTATAACAATACGATCTTTGTAGTCGATTTGTTGTCCAAGGATAGCCAATTTACCGTTAATAGTGATCTTATCATCGCGAATGAGTGACTCTATTTGACGCCTTGAGCCGTGACCTGCATTGGCAAGAACTTTTTGAATACGTTCTCTCATTTGAAATAAACAGTGATTGGATAACTATTCAATTTGTAAAAGGGATTACCTTTGCTCCCTCTTCTGTATCTCTTTCATTATTTTTCTCTTCACTAATGTCAGTTTTTTCAGTCACTGAAGATTCCGTATTGATTGATCCGAGAATAAGTTCTTCACCTTCCTTGATAGTTACTTCATCGTATGTTTCATCTACTGTTCCTTCAATCTCTTTAGATTCAGTAATAACCGGACCAACGTTTACTGTATCGACATCATCTTTTATTTTTCCAGTCGCTAATTTCGCTTCACTTTCCAAAGCTTCAAAAAGATCCGGATTAATTAAATCGTAGTCCTTTATCTCTGCCAATGCAGGAAGATCTGATAATTTCTTAAGATTAAAATAATCAAGAAAAGCCTTAGTTGAAACTAGTAACTCTGGTTTACCTGGTACATCTCGATGACCAACGCCTTTAATCCACTCACGCTCAAGCAATGTTTTGATTATTGTACCGCTCACACTGACACCACGTATCCCTTCTATTTCTCCGCGTGTAATCGGTTGTCGATAGGCAATGATTGCCAATGTTTCCAGTAACGCACGCGAATAACGTGGAGGTCTTTCATCAAATAGATGATTAACCCATGAAGCATACTCATTTCTCGCTTGAACACGAAATCCACTGGCGATTTCAGTTAACTCTATGCCACGACCCGAGTAGTCTTCTTGTAATATTTCTAGTACTTCACGAACATCATTTCGTTCGGGTTGTAATGATTGTTCGCTCTCAAACAGACTTAATATCGAGGTAATACTCAGTGGCTTTGTTGAAACCATTAAGCCTGCTTCGATAATGTTTTTAATTTTTTCTTTACTCATGATGCGGCTTTAACATAAATTGGCCCGTTAATTTCATTTTGCACAAGCTGGATTAATGAATCCTTCACAAGTTGTAGTATGGCTAGTAGCGAAACAATCACACCACCACGACCTTCTTCAACATTAAATAATTCTTCAAAATCCGTAAAAGTATTTGGATTTATTTTTTCCAATACAATTCCCATTCGTTCACGGACAGATAGGGCCTCACGATGAATCATATGGTGTGAAAACATCTCTGCTCGTTTTATTACCTCTGCAAATGCATGCAAAATTGAATCCATAGATACTTCTGGAGGTTCATGATTAATTTTACGTCCTGGAAATTCTGCAAGAGTCGCAAACAAGTCACGTTCATACCGTGGCAGGTCATCAATTTCTTCTGCTGCTTGTTTATAGCGTTCGTATTCTTGTAACCGCCTGATTAACTCTGCTCTTGGATCGTTCTCTTCCTCATCTTCCGTATGACGTGGTAATAACATTCTTGATTTAATCTCGGCTAACATTGCTGCCATCAACAAATACTCACCCGCTAACTCAAGATGGATCGTCTCCATCAAATCGATATACGAAGCATACTGTTCGGTTATTTTCGTCAATGGAATATCAAGAATATCGATATTTTGTTTTTTAATAAGATATAACAACAAATCGAGAGGACCTTCAAAGGCCTCAAGAAATACCTCTAGTGCATCGGGGGGTATATATAAGTCTTTTGGCAATTCCGTTATTGGCGCTCCCTGAAGAAGTGCAAACGGCATTTCATCTTGACTAGTCTTAGTTCTTTCAATTTCTTCGTTCATCATTAATTTCGACGTTTTTGAGGTTATCGATAAATAAGCCCCATTGAATCGCGGACTTCTTCTAGGGTTTCTCGAGCAACATCACGAGCAGCTTCACAACCTTCTGCAATAATACCCCGAACTGTTTCAGGGTCATTCATATATTCATCAGCACGTTCTCGAATAGGTTGTTGTTCTATTAATATAGCCTCGATAAGCGGTTTCTTACAGTCAAGGCAGCCAATTTTTGCATTTGTGCATCCATCAATGACCCAGTTTTTCAGATCATCATCAGAATATACCTGATGTAAATTCCATACCGGACATTTATTAGGATTACCCGGATCTTTCAGCCTGACTCTGGCCGGATCAGTAGGCATAGTTCGCAACTTTTCTTCCACGACACTTGGATTTTCTCGTAGTGAGATCGTGTTACCGTAAGACTTAGACATCTTTTGTCCATCTAAACCCATCATCTTTGAGGCGGGTGTCAAAAGGGCCTGTGGTTCTGGGAATATTGCCTTGCCAATCCCATCAAGATAGCCCGATAGACGCTCACGATCGCCAATACTAATATTTTGCTGTGATTCAAGTAAAGCCCTTGCCTTTTCCAGTGCTTCAGAATCACCTTGTTCTTGATAGTTACGGCGCAAATTATTATAAAGGCGGGCATTTTTTTTGCCCATTTTTTTAATAGCGGCCTCTACTTTTTCCTCAAAGTTATGCTCACGTCCATACAAATGATTGAATCGCCGCACTATCTCTCTCGCTAACTCGACATGCGAAACCTGATCTTCACCAACAGGCACATATCCCGCTTTATACATGATGATATCTGCCGTTTGTAACAGCGGATAACCCAAGAAACCATAAGTTGTGAGATCTTTATTGGATAGCTTTTCTTGTTGGTCCTTATAGCTAGGCACCCTTTCCAACCAACTCAGCGGCGTGCTCATTGATAATAATAAGTGTAATTCAGCATGTTCAGGCACACGTGATTGAATGAAAAGCTTTGCTGAGCCCGGATTAATTCCCACAGCAAGCCAATCGATAACCATGTCCCAAACACTTTTTTCTATTGTTGAGGGGTCTTCATATTCTGTCGTTAGGGCATGCCAATCAGCAACAAAAAAGAAACATTCATATTCTTGTTGTAATTTCAGCCAATTTTTAAGAACACCATGATAATGCCCCAGATGGAGTTGTCCCGTCGGTCGCATACCCGACAAGACCCGCTGTTTACCAGTTGTAGACAATCAACAATCTCCCATGGTCGTTTTTTTAGGTGTCACGGCAAAAAATATGCATTATACCTAGACTGCCAAGTCGTGACAGAATTTTGTACGCTAATTTAGAGCTAAATCAGCAAGTCCTAAGCCTTCACGTAATATAACTGGCTCATCTTCAGTCAAATCTAGAATTGTCGTAAAGTCCATGCCGCCAGCTTCGCCATCGATAATTAAATCCAATTGCTTACCTATTTTATCATCTATGACATCAGCTTCCGTCTCTGGTAAGTCTTCATTAGGCAAAACCAGACTAATGCTAATCATCGGTTCTCCAAGGGATGTCAATAAAGCCAACGATATTGCATTATTCGGAATACGAATACCTATCGTTTTTCGTTTTGGATGCTGTAATCGTTTTGGTACGTCATTTTTAGCCTGCAAGATGAAAGTGTAAGGGCCGGGTGTTAATGATTTTAACATTCGAAAGGCAGAATTATTAACCGAAGCATAAGATGCTATTTCAGACAGATCTCGACAAAATAGTGTCATATTTTGACTTTCTGGTATTTGGCGCAACTTTCGAATTCGATCCAAAGCTTTTTTTTCCCCCATACAACAGCCCAAAGCGTATGATGAATCGGTGGGATAGGCAATAACCCCACCTTGACGAAGAATAGATACTGATTGAAAAATTAGACGCGCTTGAGGATTTTCTTTGTGTATTTTAAAATATTGAGCCATATATGTAGTCCGATTAAAATTAGGTTATGATTGTAGGAACACCCAACTTATGTAATTACTCATGAAATTCCTATTTGATTTTTTTCCTATTGTTGCATTCTTTATTGCGTTTTATATCCCCGAAGATAGAGAACAAGGTATTTATATAGCGACATACACTATAATGGTGGCATCGTTTATTCAGATTTGTCTTTATTGGTTGTTATACAAGAAATTTGAAAAAATGCATTTAATCACATTTGTTGTGGTTATTATAATCGGTAGCCTCACTATCTATTTCCACGATGAACGTTTCATCAAATGGAAACCGACTATTGTTAACTGGTGTTTTGCTATAGCATTGTTTGGTAGCCACTTTATCGGCGACAAAACACTCTTTCAGCGAATGATCAATTTAGCAGAAAATAAACTTGTATTGCCTAATCAAGTTTGGCGAAAAATCAATATGAGTTGGGCAATATTTTTTATATTTATTGGTTTTATCAATCTCTATGTTGCCTTCAATTTTAGTACTGAGTTCTGGGTCAATTTTAAAGTTTGGGGTATGACTTTATTAAATCTGACGTTCCTTATTGGAATGGGAGCATATATGTATCGCTACATAAAGGAATCAGACTCGATATCACAGGAAAAATAAAAATGTATTACATGATAG
>CAJJDJ010000045.1 GCA_905182825.1 Thiotrichaceae bacterium UBA7359 | reverse complement strand
TTTTCACCCGCTTTATTCAGTTGATTCCCATTCGTGAAATTTGTTGGAATATATCCATAATTTGATTCAATAGTATCTATGGTTTCAGAAAATTGAATCAATTCTGGCTCAGCACGCAACTTCTCTAAAAAATCTTGAAGTGTCATAACATTCATCATCTTTTTTGATTTATTGAATTTAATGCTGATGTCCACCAGGACCATGAACATGACCATGTTCGAGCTCTTCTTTAGTGGCATCTCTAACATCAATGATTTCGATATTAAAATGTAATTCCACATCAGCCAAAGGATGATTCCCATCAATGATGACTTCAGTTTCTTCTATCCCTGTAATCACTACATTCACAGCTGTTCCATCAGGTGTGGCAGAACTAAATGGCATACCTATCTCTAGTTTTTGATCTACTGGAAACATTTTTCTGGGCACATGTTGAATTTTTTTTTCATCACGCAGACCGTAAGCATTTTCTGGGGGGACTACAACATTGACTTTATCCCCCGATGTTTTTCCTTCTAATGCTCTTTCAAGTGCAGGAATTAAATTTTTTGCTCCATGTAAATAGGTGAAAGTGCCATCATTAGACTCATCCATAATGTTGCTTTCTTTATCTTTTAGGGTGTAATTGATATTCACGACCTTGTCTTTTGTAAGCTGCACGTTTTTCTCCAGTTATTATATAAATGCCCTCTAATCATAAACATAAAATATGAAATATTAGGATAATCAAACCTTATTGCGATTAATAAAAAGCGCTACTATGCAGATATATGTTGAATTTTTCAAATTTGATTCGATTAAAAATAGTTTTGATGGGTATATCTCATGAAAATTTTATATAGGAGGGTACTTCTATTAATGGGCACCGCAGAGATATTTACAGCGCAATCAGCGAAGATTCTTTTATTAACCTATAAATATTAATTGGTAAAACTTTTCCTTAGATTTATCTATTTACAATACATTATCACATATTATTTTTAATAGGTTACTGAAAAAAAAGACATAGGGTTGTCATCGATTGATCTCATTAAGGCTAGTAATTTATCCTGAAAATGACTAGTCAATATGTTGGAAATAATGTTGTCATAATTTGATTTTATTTTGCGTCACGGCTCATGATTAGCGAGTCCTGAATTTGAGAAATATCTTTAAGATTGAATGGTGTAGTAGAATTCATTCAATTATCGTCTGCTTTTTTATTTCGTTTTTTTTGAGGCTTTTTAGTAGGCAAAGTGAACCAGTCTTCTTTTGTTATTTCATGGAAATGATCTGCTTCTTCAACTATAAACCTCGAAGTAGTACTTGCTACCGCAGCTATTTCGACACGGACACCCTCTGATTTTAAATGTCTTACCAATTCTATATAGTCTGAATCACCAGACATGATGATAATGGTATCAACTTTATTGGCTAATTGAATAGCATTGATCGAAAGCGGAATATCGGCACTCTTATGACAAGGGCGCACAGAGCCATGATAAAAATTGTGTAAACGTTCCTGTAGTTTATTAGATATGTGTTTTCCTTCCCGAAAATAAACTAGTCGACTAAGTCCACGATTAACCAACAATTTTGGAATTAATACATCAAAATTGAGCATAGTATTTGTGTCATTGGCTTCTGTATGGATACTGCGCTCTATATTGTTACCGTCAACTAAAATTGCAACAGTCTGAGAGATAACAATATTTTCTAGTTCGTTAGATACTTCTTTTATCTCGTTCATGTAAAACCTTAAATCGTGATGTGATGGCTATTATCTCAAGTTATTTGCTTATTTGTTGAATTATTTAAGACTTTGTCAATAGCGCTTATAAATTATCAATCAAAATAACCAACGTAGTAATCTAAATGTTAGATTTTTTTTCTTACTAAGCAGAATGATTGCCATTTCTATAACACCTAGCATGTCGTTATAATTATCAATATAATTTGCCTTTGGTTGGATTGATATGATGGAAAAAAATAATCTAGAGATAGTTGAGGAACCGTTACAAAAAATTAATCGAGAAACCTCAAAAATCAACTGGAATGAGTTATTACCGTTCTTTGCTAAGGGAATGGCAATTTATGTTTCTCATAAAGTAGATCTCATAAGGGTTGCAACCATATTATCTAATGATGATGAAAATCAATTTGAGAGATGGTTAAAAGAAGGTTTGGTTGCCCATGTCACTGATGATCAAGCAAGCGCTTGGTATGAGGAAAAAATACTAGTCTGGGCTGTAGTAATTAAGCCATGGGTGTTGGTTCAACCTATAGTCGATTAGATGAATAAATGGTTGTGCTTACTCCATGATGGTATCCCACCTTGAAATGCTAAAATATACACCCGACACCTATACGGTCATTACGCAATTAATCAAGGAATCAAACACAGGTTATTTTAGAGATAAGTATCATATTAAACGAAGATCATAAATATGATTATAAAAAGCGTATGGAGACAATAAAATGATAGTAAAGGCAGCATAGGAATGACGTAACAATCTTCAAATGTAGATGATTTTATATTTCTATGCGCAGCAGAGATAGGACTGATGAAAATTTTTGATGGTTTCGATCCTCGATATAAAGCTGGTTATATTGAAGTTTGGCCATTAAAGAGTAATTGAAAAAAACGCATCAACTCTTACTACCTATATTATCAAATAAATAACTTTATTTTATTTAGTTATAATTATTATCGAATTTGTATCACGTTAATCGATAGTCTGATATAAACACTCGATGGATATATTGACACAAAGTGTGCTAGGTGCTGCATTAGCACAAACTGTTGCTAAAAGGACGCATGTGCGTATAGCAACAACTATTGGACTGATCGCCGGTGTCATTGCAGATGCCGATATATTCATAAGCTCAGAGTCTGATCCATTATTATCTTTAGAGTTTCATCGTCACTTTACACATTCAGTCTTCTTTATACCTGTTGGTGCAGGTTTAGCTTTTTTATTGTTATGGCCTTTCTTACGTAACAAGTTGTCTGCGAGTTATTTATTTCTCTATTGTTTTATGGGATATTTATTAAGTGGTTTCATCGATGCCTGTACTAGTTATGGCACGAATTTACTCTGGCCGCTAAAAAATATACGAATATCATGGCACATCATTTCGATTGTAGACCCTTTGTTCACGATTACATTAATAATCGCAATTATTACTGGGTATAAAAAAAATAGTTCATTCTTTAGTCGTCTTGGTATTTTATTAGCAGGCTGTTATTTGTTGTTTACATTTTCTCAAATGAAGCGTGCAGAAAGTCACATAATACAATTAGCAGCACAACGTGAACACACCATCGAAAAAATAATTGTAAAACCAACCATTGGTAATGCCTTGTTATGGCGTTCGATATACTTATCAAATGAGACATTTTATGTGGATGCTGTACGAGTAGGTTTATCAAAACGTGTCTACCAAGGTGGCACTATAAAAAAATTCGATATAATGAAAAGCTTTCCAGAGCTAGATGCTAATTCACAGCTAGCTGAAGATATTCAACGGTTTGAAAAATTTTCTGATAATTATGTCAGTCAATACCCAGGGGAACCTAGTTTATTAGGAGATATACGTTATTCGATAGACCCGATTGGTATTGCGCCTTTGTGGGCGATTAAAATAGACCTAGATAATACCACTCGACATGTGAAGCTTGATAATTATCGATATGCATCGAAGAAGGTTAAACAACAGTTTATTGATATGCTAATGGGCAAATCTATTAACGAATAAGTAAGATATATTTTTGTTCTACTACAATCAGTAAGGAGCTAGTCGTGAATCATCGCAGATACTAAAACATGTCTCAAGTAATTCTGGAAATCTAAGACATATTCTATTTTAGATATATTTCCTCACATAGTATTCAATAAAAAAATATTAGATCTTAAGTCATTATAATTAATTTTTTTATGTTAAATTGATAGAATAAAGTTCTCAGAATAACCTCACAAAAAAATGATGGAAAAACTTCATGGCTAGATTAGGTGACTATTAAAATATGCGTAAGACAGATAAAAAAATAGATAACCAACTTAGAATCGCTTTAATGAGTGTATGTGAGATAGCATTACGACAAATCACTGGCTTCCAATGGCTGACACATTTGGTTGATTACAATAATTTTTCTCATAGTTTAAACGTGATTTGTGTCTTAGATACCAATGATAATCTAAATAAGTTTATGGCAAAAAAACACAATCATGAATTAAACAATTTAATCCAAGAAAAGCTATTCTGTATTGGTGTATGTGTTAATGATATTGCAAATCATATTTCATACGATACAGAAGAGAATTGTGCTATGAACGATAATGGGAAATGGACTGATAGGCTAGTAAATAAATTTTCTTAATAAAGTCAGTAAAATAGCTCGAAAATACGCAGATTTCAAACACTAATAAATAATGATAGAGCTATATTTATAGTTAAAAAAAGTACAGATAAGCGATAGGAAGCCAATCAGTTGCATGTTTATGATTGAAACTTCAATAAATTAAAATATCACTTATGTTTTTAGAGCTTATTATAGAAGTTAAACTAAAACACATAATAGTTGACTGAACAGGATTAGCCCGAAGGCTTGATATGCAATATTTTATGAACTCACTTTGAGTTGAATCTATAGATATCTAAAGAGAAAAAAACAAAGTATCACAGAAAATATCAATAAAAAATTTCAGATAGGATCTTCAGAAAATCAGTTTAATTAAGACACTCCTCAACGCTTTCATCGATACTTGTTAATGTGCGCATATAACTTATACGATTCTGTTGATGAAATATATTTTTAGCTTATTCTAACGAAGTCTAGCTGATTTTTCTATCCAGAATATATATGATTGTTAATTAAGCCTAACAATATCCCATAATAAAGACCGCGTTCAAGACGACATTATATGATGTATGAACTCTTCTATAAAAAAATATATTATCTTTCATGTGGTCCATTTTTATTGTTGTGGATTAGAAGACTTGCTTTGAATGATTAGAGATGTACAGGAACCAATGATTAAAATAGCACCAATACTAGAACCAGCGTCCGGCAATTCATTCCAACCAAGCCACCCTAACAATGTAGTCATAATGACAGTAACATAAGTAAGTGGAGCTACTGTTACTGCATCATTATGTGTATAAGAATAAGTCAATAATGTTTGTCCTCCTGTAGCGCATATAGCTGCTATTACTATAATCAACACATCAAACATTGTTGGTGACTGCCAAAACCAGATCATTAATACACTTGAATAAAGGGTTGAAAAAACACTAAAGTAAAAGACTGTACGCATGACAGGCTCTGTTTTCCCCATATAGCGGATCAATATTTTTGCACAAGCAATAAATAAACCAGAACATAAACCTATTAAAGCGGCGAGGGTGAATAAGGTGGTGCCGGGTTTTATGATAAAACAGATACCAATAAAACCAATGATTAAGGCTATTACGTTGTTAGACGTTATCTTCTCTTTTAATATGGGCAAAGCTAATAAACCTATGAATAGAGGTGATGAGGCGTTAAGTAAAGTTGATTCAGATAAACCGAGTTGTGAAATAGCATAGAAGAAACAGATCATTGCACAGAGGCTAATAAATCCTCGTAGCATATGCAGATGTATAATTGGTGTTTTTATAAAATTAACCCCGCGGGGTAACACTATTGGGAGAATAATTAATAATCCTACGACACTACGAAGAAAGACTAATTGAGGAGCTGGTAATTCAGAAGATGCTATTTTTATGCAGACTGCCATAACTGCAAAACAGCAAGCAGAAAAGAATGCAGGTAAAAATCCATGGATTAGATAGCATCTATTTATTTGCATGTTTGTTATCTATGAGTTTTTTTTCTATTTCTTCTAGTTCATTCCAGCGGCGAATAGCTGTGTCTAATTCTTTGTTTTTCATTTTTGATGCATCAAGTATTGGTTGTTGTTTTTGATATGGCAGAGTGTAAAAATCATTAGTGTTGATTTTTTCTTCCAGCTCAGAAATAGATTGCTCTAACGCTGCTACCTTATCTGGTAATGTTTCTAACTCTAGTTTTATTTTATAACTCAGTTTTTTATTA
>CAJJDJ010000044.1 GCA_905182825.1 Thiotrichaceae bacterium UBA7359 | reverse complement strand
ATAAGTAGGATAAAAAAATCTATTATTGATTTTAATTGTGTTGATTACGACGAATGTCTTGATCAATTCTTAATACTAACAACCATTCAGGTAGTTAAATTATTTTTACGATTGTTTTACACGATTTCTGGTTTTTGTCATAAAATAGGGTAAGCCATAGTTAATGGTCTATGATAAAGCAAAATGTAAAATGATTTTGATTGAGTTTAGAAATCAAAACGCGGAAATCCATTTATGATTTTGAAAAAATATTTTACAACAGTATTTGCCTTATCTAAGCTGTTTTTTAGTATTTGGTATAACCTCAGAGTGTAATTATGTTCGTCAAACGATAAAAAAGTATGATTAATCAATATTCATTGCGTATTAATTCGTTGAGTAAATGTTGCTTTGTTTCTTTCTTTATTTTAATAATCTTTTCAGGTTGTTCAAAAAAAGAACAATCCTACTTTCCGCTCAGTAATGGCTATAAATGGCGATATGATGTCTTGTTAGAAACACGAGATGGTATACAAAAACAAAAATATATTCTCAATAACACTGGTGAAGGTGAATTAAACGGGACACCTGTATATTTACGAGAGTCACTCGATGGAACCGTTTTGTATTACTTAGATTCGAATGAAGGAATTTATTATCTAGGCAGCAGAAATAACAAGAAGATTAAATCAGAATTTAACAATGATAAAAAACTAGTTATTCCACAAGTATATATGGTTAATAAAAAATGGAAACAATCAACAGTAACAAAACTATTGAAGAAGACAGGACCGCCACAAAAAACAGTATTCGAAATATTTGCAAAAGTAGAATTAGAAGGAAAGATTGAAACATTAGACGCTATGGTTATTGTTCCCGCAGGGCGATTTGAAAATTGTATGAAAATCACAATGAGAGGCTCATCATTTAAAGATGCAGGAAATTATGTTGGCCTAACGTTAGTAAATGTAGAGCAGACTAGTTGGTATGCAAAAGGTGTTGGTCTAGTCAGAATGGAACGTATTGAAACAACTGAAAGCAATGCCTTAGATAAGGGTACATTACTTATAGAATTAGCGGACTTTGAGACAGGTCAGAATAATATTTTTTAGAGTGATTTTCTTAAATCAATAACCCTTTCTTCAGTTACAAGAATATCTAGAGAAATATCTGTAGATTCGATGGGGTAGTTGTTTAACTAACTGAATTTCGAATGCAACACCAATTTTTGTCCTTACCTTATGCTTAGAAAACCATCGGTCATAATAGCCATTGCCGTAACCGAGGCGTTCTCCAGCAACTGTAAAACCAACTCCAGGAGTGATGGCTATATCGAAAGGACCACATATAGGTTTAGTTACCTTGGAAGTTAAAATGCCTGTTTTGTCAGATTTCAAATCATTTAGATCAAATAGCGGACAAGCAATCATTTCTGATTTTCCCACGATCTTAGGTACAGCTAAAATTAGGTTTCAATCAATAAAATCATTTATCAAAGTTTGAGTTTCGACTTCACTGATGTAAGAAATATAACAAAACATGCTTTTTGCTTGATTAAATTCATCAATTTTATATAAATATTTACAGATTTTTTGGCTCATGTCTTTCCGAGCACTCTCAGAAATAAGAGATCGATTTTTCTTTAAAGCAGTACGAAGATAATTTTTTGTTCAAAAAAAAATCATAAAATAATTTAATATAAATATATTAATCAATATCATACAGTACTATTATGATTATTATATTAATATAAAAAAAGTAAGAGTCTCACTAGATTTTTTTTTGCTTAAGCCAATAGTTTTGATGTGTTGTCAAACTACTGTCTTTAACTTCCTTTTTGGGATTTTTTACGTACAATAGCGACTTTTTTCAGATGAGTATTTTTTACTCGTTTTAAATTTCAGAATAAATGAGGTCATCAGACTGATGGTAACAATTAGAATGTCGCGAACTGGCTCAAAGAAAAAGCCTTTTTATCATATTGTGGTAACAGATAGCCGCAACAAACGTGATGGACGTTCGTTAGAACGTCTTGGTTATTTCAATCCTAGCGCAATAGGTCAAGAAGTTCCTTTGAAGCTAAACATGGAACGTATCAATTACTGGCTGTCGAAAGGTGCGCAGACATCTGATCGTGTAGCAAAATTGCTTAAAGATAACGCAAATGCAGTTAATGTCGCATAGCATATAAATTCAAATAAAATCCGTTGTTTAAATTAATTCAAAATTTAGACAATAATTTTACTAGCATCTGATTTGATGCAGGAAAATGCCAACCCAATCATTGTTGGTCGTATTGGCGGTGTGTATGGAGTTCGTGGTTGGTTAAAGGTCGAATCGCATACTAGACCGAAAGAAAACATTTTTACTTATTCTCCTTGGTTGATTCATATTGATCTGGAATGGAAAGAAGTCCAGATAGAAAAGTTCCAGCAACGAGGTAATGGTCGACTACTATTGAAAATAAAAGGTATAAACACACCTGAAAAAGCAAAAGAGTATGTTTCTTGTAAGTTAGCCGTCACGCAAGAGAAATTGCCCATACTAACCGAGGGTGAATATTATTGGCATGATTTAATAGGTCTTGAAGTATTTAATCAAGATCAGATTAACCTTGGCAAAATTAAGAATATAGTTGAGACTGGTGCTAATGACGTTCTGGTGATCAATAAGATTGGTGAAAATAAAATCAAAACGCTAATTCCGCTAATAATGGGCGTATATGTAAAACGTGTTGATCTAATTAATAAGAAGATATGCGTCGACTGGTTTATTGAAAAATAATGTACCAACTAGATGTAATAACGCTTTTTCCTGAGATGGTCTCCACCGTATTTAAGCATGGTGTTATAGGACGAGCTATAAAAGATAAACTTCTAAAGTATAGAGCCTGGAATCCACGAAATTTTAGCAATTATAAACACAAGACAGTGGATGATCGATCTTATGGTGGTGGTCCGGGAATGGTAATGATGTATGAACCCCTCAGTTCAGCTATCGAGAAGGCTAAGAAAGCTCAACCAGCTAGCAAGGTCATTTATTTATCACCACAAGGAAGACGACTGGATAATAATGGAGTACGTGAATTATCTGAACGAAGTGGAATGATATTGCTTTCTGGTCGATATGAAGGTATTGATGAACGGCTAATAAGCTCTGAAGTAGATGAGGAATGGTCGATAGGTGATTATGTCCTCAGCGGCGGTGAACTGGCTGCAATGGTATTAATTGATACTGTTTGTCGAACTTTACCTGGTGTTTTAGGTAACAAAGATTCAGCCAATGAAGATTCATTTGTTGACGGTTTACTAGACTATCCGCATTATACGCGACCAGAAGAGATAAATGGTCAGCTTGTGCCCGATATCTTGCTGAGTGGAGACCATGATAAAATACGACGTTGGCGTTTAAAACAGGCTCTTGGTAAGACTTGGCAGGTGCGGTCAGATCTAATAGAAACGATTGAGCTTAATGAAGAACAAAAAGGATTATTACAAGAATTCATTTCTGAATTTGAACAAACGAATAGTTAATAACACGAATAGTGATTGGAGTATGAAAATGGCGAACATAATTGAACAACTCGATGCTGAACAAATGACACGTGAAGTTCCTGAATTTGCTCCAGGTGACACTGTTGTAGTTCAAGTGAAAGTAAAAGAAGGTCAACGTGAACGTTTACAGGCTTTTGAAGGTGTTGTCATAGCGATCAAAAACCGTGGTCTAAATTCAGCATTCACCGTGCGTAAAATTTCTTATGGTGAAGGCGTTGAGCGTGTTTTTCAGACTCACAGCCCTAGTGTTGCAGAAATTCAAGTTAAACGGAGAGGAGATGTGCGCCGTGCAAAACTGTATTACATGCGCGACCTTCGCGGTAAAGCAGCACGAATCAAAGAAAAAATTAAAGCAAAAAAATAGTCTTTTAAACATATTTTGTAAGGTAGACTATTTATTAGTGCCTAGGATATGTAGTATCCAGTTTAATAATTCTATTGACAATCAGATGGTTGAAAATATTACTCAGAGAAGAATCTGATAGAACATACTTTTACATATCAATAGGGTTAGTTGCTTAGACATGAATCAGGCTTCCGATCAGCAATTAAATATTTTAAAAAAATCCAAAAAAATAATTGATAGTTTTTTGGACGTGTTGTGGATGGAACGTGGCTTAAGCGAGAATACACTTTCTGCATATCGAAGCGATCTGATACATTTCTCAAGATGGTTAGAGCCTAAAGATGTTGAATTAGTGAAAGTAGAGATGAAAGATATTCTTGCCTATTCATCATCAACTGAGGTTGTTTCATCCCGAACCGTTGCGAGAAGATTGTCGAGTCTGAGACGGTTATATGAATATTTATTGAGAGAAGACCAGATAAACCAAAATCCGGTAACCAATGTTGATGCTCCAAGACTCGGACGAATATTACCAAAATCATTAACCGAAGTAGAAGTAGAAGCATTACTTAATGCCCCTAATAGTGAACAAGCTACAGGTGTGAGAGATAAAACTATGCTGGAGCTTCTCTATGCTACTGGCTTGCGTGTGACGGAACTTGTCGGGTTAACAACTCATCAAGTCAACTTAAGACAAGGTGTTGTGCGCGTAATAGGAAAGGGAAACAAGGAACGGTTAGTGCCGATGGGGGAAGAGGCTAATTATTGGTTGGAACGTTATTTATCCTCAGCACGCAGTGAAATCCTCAAAAATGCTTTAACAAACTCGATGTTTCCTAGTAATCG
>CAJJDJ010000043.1 GCA_905182825.1 Thiotrichaceae bacterium UBA7359 | reverse complement strand
AGAATTCCTTATGTTGATATTTGAAACTTCTAAATTTAATCCATAAAAATCGACACTAGGGATTTCATCCTCTTAGGAAAGAACTCCTGATTATTACATCAATGTAATACTTTCAGATAATATAATTAGTTTTGTCCTTGACTTTAACTGAATATATTGGAAAATAACAAAGATTGTCGACAATATCTATTCAGCAATCATGTATAGTACGTATAAAACTATCAATTGAAGACATATTGTCAACAATAAAGACGAGGGGAAGAATCCCGATGTCACTATTATAATTTACGTTTATAGACCCATATTAAATAATAAAGAAACCAGGAGAAAATTGCCCATGGCCATACCTGAAGGATATAGCATCCCTATTAATGCACCTCTCTATGAGGGGCCGACATATAAATATAGAGCGACCAATACAATCTTATGTATTTTTCGTACATCTAAAGAAGTACTAGAGGCGGTTGTACCTAAACCACTTGTCTACAATTCAGATCACTATGTCTATGCATGGGTTAATCACCTACCACGGACCACAGGCTTTTGTCATTATAGAGAAATGTTTTTAACTATCCCTGTAGAATATCCTGGTAAAGATGGTATGGTTGCAGGTAACTATAATGCGCATCTTTATCTAGATAATGACAGTCCTATTGCTGCTGGTCGTGAGATATATGGCTATCCTAAAAAGCTTGCTCGCGTTCACTTTTCTGAACAAGAAGATGTTTTGACTCGTTCAGTAGAACGAGGTGGGCACGAAATTTTTAAAGTTTCTATTAGTCCACGTGTATCTCTTCCAATCGATCCAATCGATCCATTGGTTGCACAACTCGCACTACCATTTATTAATTACAAATTGATTCCATCGGTTGTTCAAGGTGCAAAACCAGATGTTGCACAGCTTACTTTAATGGAGCTTGAAAATTTTGTCTGTACTAAACTAGACACAGGACCATCCCTTGTTGAATTCAATAGCTCTCCTGCTGACCCATTGGGAATGTTTAAAGTAGAAGAAGTTATTGCCGGTTACTATTTCGAAGGTCAATATGATCTTCCTTATGGTTCAGTATTACATGACTATTTAAAAGATTGATTTAATAGTATTTTCATTTTGCGGAATCGAATCTATTTTTGATTCCGCTTTTTTATTTGCAAGATCGTAATATCTATTAAAAGCAATGACTCAAGATAAAGAAGGCTTCATCAGAGCAACTATAAACTATTCTTTAGATAACGGGGCTCCACTCGACTATTATTTCTATGAACCAAATCCAGCTATTAAACTGAATCCTCCTGGAACAGATCCCCACGAATTAAATATTTTCAACGGATGGTCCAGACTAAATCAGTTTTCACATGACAAAGAAGGCTTTGAATTAAAGCCAATTGCCAATAGCTTTGATCAGTTTGATGATGACGATGCTATTAAGAACTCATTTTATCCATTGATTATTGAATTTGTAAAAATGCACACGCAGGCGAAGAGAGTTGAAGTATTTGATCATACTATTCGTAAACCTATGTCGGAAGATTTAAAAGATCAAACAGATATACAAAGACCAATAGTACAACTAGCTCATTGTGACTATACACCAAAATCAGCTCCTCAACGCGTCAGAGAAGTATTTCCTATTGACGCCGATCGGTTAATCCAAAGCAGAATCGCATTCTTTAACGTATGGAAGCCTCTTTACCGAACAGTCGAAGAGTTTCCGCTGGCCATGTGTGATGAAACCACCGCCGATGAAGAAGACAAGTTAATAATGGAACTTAAATACAGTGATCGTACAGGTGAAATATTCGTTTTCCGGTATTCACCAAAACACCGCTGGTACTATTTTCCAAGAATGACGCCTGACCAGGCTCTATTATTAAAAACTTATGAATCTGAATCCAAGCATGCAAATTCTATGGGGCATAGTGCTTTCGAAGATCCCTCTTCACCAATCAATGCACCAACTCGTGAAAGTATTGAAGTTCGAACAATGGCTTTTTTCTAAAATTTATAAAAAAGATTTAATCTTCATATCTTTAAGACTAACGAGCCATCATGGTGACATAGTACAGACTGGACTTTTTGTAATTTAAGAAATATCTAGTAATTCATAATCAAAACTACATAAGTTAAATTATTTATTAGAAACATGAACTCTGAAAATAAATGTTAAGAAAAAATAAGCTCTGTCTTAGTAAAAAAAAATTATAATTTTCTTTCAAATAATCTCAGTCACCAAATTAAAAATCATAATACCATCTTAAAATGCCACCTTATCACATCCACTCTATTAGTTATCCTGCTTTACGAGATGCACTCTTTCTCTCATGTTCTTTAAGGTGCTTTTTGCGAATACGAATTTTTTTGGGTGTTACTTCACACAGTTCATCATCATCAATAAATTCTAACGCTTGTTCCAGTGTCATTCTGATCGGAGGTGTCAAAACTATATTTTCATCGGTTCCCGATGCACGCACATTCGTTAATTGCTTACCCCTCAGTGCATTCACAACTAAATCATTATCCCGTGCATGTATACCAACGATCATACCTTCATAAATTTCTTCAGCATGTCCAAGAAATAATTTTCCACGTTCTTGCAAAGTAAATAAGGAATATCCAGCTGCCTTGCCTTGACCATTAGAGATTAAAACACCGTTACCGCGTTGGCCAATACTAATCGGAACGTAAACACCATAATGATCAAATACGTTATAAAGTAAGCCGGTACCAGACGTCAGTGTAAGAAATTCACTACGGAACCCTATCAATCCACGTGCGGGAATAATGTATTCTAGGCGTACCCTACCCTTACCATCAGGTGCAATATTTTTCAGATCAGCTCGGCGTTCACCCAATTTTTCCATCACCGCGCCTTGATTTACTGCTTCAATATCGACCGTGAGTTGCTCATACGGCTCTTCTTTATGGTCACCCAGATCATGGACGATAACTTGAGGGCGACCTACGGCAAGTTCAAAACCTTCTCGACGCATGGTTTCGATTAAAATAGATAGATGTAACTCACCTCGTCCAGAGACGCGGTATTTATCTGCATCTTCTGTAGTTTCAACTCTTAGAGCAACGTTATGTTTTAATTCTTGTTGCAAACGATCCCATATATTACGACTGGTAACATATTTTCCTTCTTTGCCTGCAAAAGGCGAGGTGTTTGGCTGAAAAGTCATGCTAATAGTAGGTTCATCTACTGTTAGAGAAGGTAATGCATCCACATTCTCTGGATCACAAATCGTGTCAGAGATACTTAATGGGTCAAGTCCTGCTATAGCAACTATATCTCCTGCCGAAGCAGATTCGACATCAATACGATCAAGGCCATGAAAACTATAGACTTGTGATATTTTCCCTTTACGTCTCTTACCTTCGATATCAACCAGCGAAACTGGCATGTTACATTTTACAGTACCGCGTTTTATTCGGCCAACGCCAATAATACCAACATAACTATTGTAATCGAGTGTTGAGACTTGCATCTGTAATGGCCCATATTCATCCACTTCTGGAGGAGACACTTCATTAACAATAGTTTCAAATAATGGGGTCATATCGCCTTCACGGACACCTTCTTCAATACCGGCATAACCACCAAGCGCAGAAGCATAGATAACCGGAAAATCCAACTGTTCATCTGTTGCACCAAGTTTATCGAACAAATCAAAAGTTTGATCCAATACCCAGTGCGCACGTGAGCCATCACGATCAATTTTGTTAATCACGACGATGGGTCTAAAACCCATTGCAAAGGCTTTTTGAGTAACAAAACGCGTTTGCGGCATCGGACCATCAACGGCATCGACTAATAACAATACCGAATCAACCATAGAGAGAACACGTTCTACCTCACCACCGAAATCTGCATGACCTGGCGTATCGACAATATTGATACGATAGTCAGACCAATTTATCGCTGTATTCTTTGAAAGAATAGTAATACCACGCTCTTTTTCCAATTCATTTGAATCCATCACACGTTCGGTGGGTGCGGATCGTTCATCAAATGTACCTGACTGCTGTAAAAGCTTATCGACCAAAGTGGTTTTACCATGGTCTACATGTGCGATAATTGCGATATTACGGAGTTTTAGGGTCACTATTCAGGCCGCCTTCTTGCGAAAAGGCGGGCATTATACATAGAGATGCCTAAAAGTGGATGGATTTCTATATATTCCTGACAAGTTTCACCAAATTTCAAACTATAGCTCCGATTCTGATAAAAATAGTAAAAGATACAGTTTTGACTGACAATTTATTTTAAATAATTATTCAGTAATAAATTAACACTGTAGCGTACGCCAAAACCAATTGTATCTGTTGGTATGTGAGCCAATCCGCCTTTTTTGATACTACTGGATAAATCCATATGCACCCATGGAGTGTCGTTTTTAACAAAACGTTGCAAGAAGCGTGAGGCCAAAATATGGTCGACACCACTTTCCTGTGAACATTGTTTTATATCGGCAATATCACTTTTAATCATATCATCAAAGTCTTTATCTAATGGGAATGGCCAAACTCGTTCGCCTGAATCCTCACCGGCTTTAATCAGGTCGGCATGCCATTCCTTCTTATTGGTAAACACACCACTATAAGATGTACCAATCGAATACATGCATGCACCTGTTAAAGTTGCATAATCCAAGATCAAAGAGGGTTTCTCTTTAGATGCTAGAGCCAGTGTATCTGATAGCACCATCCGACCTTCTGCATCGGTATGTATTATCTCAATTGTTGTACCATCTGAAGCAGTGATAATATCATTTGGTTTATAGGCTTTGGGGCCAATATGGTTCATTGCTAATGCCATCCAGCATTCAACCGGGCGATTAAAATTCATTTTAGTTAACGCCAAAAAAACACCTAAAGCAACAGCACTGCCCTGCATGTCTTCATGCATGCCATACATATAGTTAGCCGGTTTTAAATTTACACCGCCTGTGTCATAACAGATACCTTTGCCTACTAGAAAAACTTTTTTGCCTTTTATTGATACTTTTGGCGTATAGCGTAAACGAATAATACCAGAATCTGCTTTGGGGCTTCCTTGTGATACAGCTAAAAATGCACCTGCCTTTTTCTTCTTCAGAATAGATTCATCATAAAATTCAAGTTTCCATTTATTCTCCCTCGCTAATTCTTTTACTTTTTTTAGATACTCTGTTGGCGTTAACTTATTAGGAGGTAGAATACTGAGACGTCGCGTCAAAGTATTCCCCTCTGCAATCGCAAAGCTTTGTTTAAAACCATGATTCGCTCGCACACCAAACAATGATAATTTTGATAAGCGAGATATCGTTTGCTTTTCACTCTTAAATTTTGGCATCTCAGCTGCCGCTGCCAATGTCGCAGAAATTAACGCTTCAGCAATCCGCTCTGACTCTACTTTATTAAACCCATAAACAAACAATCCTAATTGAGCAGGATTGATAGATGAATGCGCAGCCATAAGTTTTCTTGCTAGCGTTAATAACTCAAAACTACTGATGCTGGCTTCAATTGCTGCATAACTAACATGAGATGATTTTTTGTTGGGAAGGTCAATGATTACTGGACTAGTATCGAATTTCTTTAAATCTA
>CAJJDJ010000042.1 GCA_905182825.1 Thiotrichaceae bacterium UBA7359 | reverse complement strand
CTGATAGCTAGCTTGTTTCAGGTCATCAATCAAGTCTATCACCCCCTCAAGACCAACTGATAAGCGTATCAAATTCGGTTTTATACCAACTTCACAACGTTGTTCTTCGCTTAGTTTATGATGTGTTGTCGTGCTCGGATGAGTAATAGTACTTTTGGTATCACCTAAATTTGCCGTGATAGAAAATAATTTGATTGAATCAATAAATCGCCATGCCTGTTCTTTACCCCCTCTGACTTCAAAACTCACGATACCACCAGGGCCTTTTTGTTGCTTCGCCGCAAGCTTATTTTGCGGGTGAGAGTCTAGCCCAGGATAATAAACTTCATTGACAAAATTTTGACTATTTAACCATTCAGCTATTTGTTGCGCATTTTGGCAATGTGCCTGCATTCGAATAGATAAGGTCTCTAGTCCTTTCAGGAAAACCCAAGCATTAAATGGGCTCATGCTGGCGCCTCCTGTACGTAAAAATGCGTAGATATCCTGGCCAATTAAAGAATCGCTACCGACAATAGCACCACCTACACAGCGACCTTGACCATCAAGATATTTTGTTGCGGAATGAATTACAATATCCGCACCTAATTGTAATGGTAATTGTAAACAAGGTGTGCAAAAACAATTATCTACAATTAAAAGCTTATTCTTACTATGCGCGATTTCTGCTAGCCTTGTTATATCTGCAATCTCAGTGAGAGGGTTTGAAGGTGTTTCTAGAAAAAGCAACTTCGTATTAGTCGTAATCGCCTTATCCCACGACTCATAATCAGTGATGTCAACGTATGTCGTCGTTATACCATATTTAGGTAATATGTTTGAAAGTAAATTGACCGTTGCCCCAAAAACACTTCGAGATGAAACAATATTATCTCCTGTTTTTAATAATCCTAGCAAGGTACACAAAATCGCACTCATACCAGATGAAGTGCCTATACAACGTTCGCCATGTTCTAATGCAGCCAGACGCTTTTCAAACGTACGAACTGTGGGATTAGTAAAACGAGAATAGATATTTCCCGGCCTATCGCCAGCAAAACGTCCTGCAGCTTCAGCAGCATTAGTAAAGACATAGCTTGAACTGGCAAATATCAGTTCACTATGTTCACCTTCTTCGCTTCTCACCTGTCCAGCCCGTACAGCAATTGTATCAGGGCTTAGTGGCTTTTTTATGTCGTCTGTCATTTTGGCATCCTCAATAATAGTCATTAAAGCTCTGCAGAGTCAGCCTGGAATAAAGTTGTTGTTATGAACATGCGATATATTCGTAACTTTCTTCGACAACTAGTTCTAGACGTTATTTACCACCTAAATCTATATAGGTTACCCATATTCAAATTTAGCTGAAGCATATTCACTATTTAGCGGTATTTTATTGCGCTAGCAAGCTGATTTAAAATCGACACATACTTAGAAAGTAGTGAATTTCTCTCGTTATGTCGATTACTTAACGTCACTTTTCACTCCATCAATCATCTTCTAGACTAAGTTTAAAACATCTTGCATGTCAAACAAGCCATTGTCTTTTTCTACTAACCATTTAGCAGCTCTTACCGCACCATTAGCAAATGTCTTTCTTGATGATGCCTTATGAGTAATCTCAACACGTTCGCCTTCTGTTGCAAACATAACGGTGTGATCCCCAACAATGTCTCCTGCTCGTATAGTTTCAAAACCAATAGTATTTTTATCTCTTTCCTCAGTAATTCCTTCACGTCCATAGACAGCACATTCTTTTAGATTACGCCCTAAGGTAGTAGCAATAACTTCTCCCATACGTATTGCTGTCCCTGACGGCGCGTCTTTTTTATGTCGATGATGCGCTTCGATTATTTCTATATCAGCATTATCACCTATCACCAGCGCGGCCATTTCCAACAACTTTAGACACAAATTAATACCAATACTCATATTTGGTGCAAAAACAATGGCAATCTTTTTTGAAGCTAATGCAATTTGCTCATGATCTATTTTACTTAAACCAGTTGTCCCTATCACCATCTTACAATTTGCAGCGACGCATTTTTTGATGTTTGCAGTAACTGATGCGGCAAAAGTAAAATCAATCATCACATCAACTTGATCAGCAATACTTAGAATATTATCGGTAATTAGTACACCTGTTTTACCAATACCTGCCACTTCACCAGCATCGACCCCGAGCAAGGAGGATTCATTGTATTCAATTGCGGCAGTGAACTCGACTCCTTCAGTGTCTTTACAGACCTCTATGATTGTCCTACCCATTCTTCCAGCCGCTCCACATACACCAACTCTTACCGACATAACTACTAAGCCTATATAGATTCTAATATTTAGGATTATACATTGATTACAAAGACTGACTTAATATTATGAGAAATACTATGCGAACACATTATAGATAAAATCACTACTGTATAGTCAATTTGAAAGAGGCGTTGTCATTTGCATCTGTCTTTTTTTTCTCCATTCAACATACCAACAATCTAATTTTGGATATATTTTATGCTAATCTTCTTCTATTAATCGGAAATCAAGGTAAGAAAGAGCGCAAGCCACTGCTATTTGATAATCCACAACTGATTCAGTTAGTCGGGTCATATTTGAACATAATGAAATTAACGCTCGCCTAATTTCATTCATCTGTCTGATATATTATCACTGTATTATTCAGCTGCCGGTCGTAAATTGTCATAACGTATCATCATGGCTGAATCGAGATCACCATCAGCAAGCGATTGTAAATAATGAACATTTTAATATTTTCTGCAAGCATCAACTCTATTATAACAATTCGTATTTTTCAAAAATAGAGCGATGTTAAAGATTAAAATAACTTCATTTATTTTTAGTTTTACTTTATTTTTTAGACTATGTGAACTAGGATGATAATTGTTGTATTTACATTCAATAATTATAGGGGATCTTCACGACCTCTTTTCACAAACTTAACGGAGGTTATTAGCTATGTCTTCAATTGTTCAACCTGTGGCTCCCGGCTCGTCAGATGACCCGAAAATCAATGAATTAATCCAGCAAGCTGTTGACGGTTGGTGGCACGACTCTGCAATGATGGGCGCTATTGCTCACCAACCAGACTTATTAAAAACAATCCTGCCAGTATTTGAATCTTTTTTTATTGCTGGTCGTATTCCAGCACATCTATTTGAGATGATGCGTCTTAAAACGGGTGAAATAAATCGCTGTGGCTATTGCATGACTGTTCGTGCTGCAGGTGTCGTGGATGAAGTAAGTCCAAAAGAAGAGGCATTTATGGGTGAAATTGATGAATCTGCTTTTACTCGTTCTGAATACCTTGGTATCAAGCTAGCAGAATATATGGCTGGTGATCCAAATTATATCCCGGATACGTTTTACGACGAATTAAAGCAAGAATATACCAAAGAAGAGATAGTAGAACTTATTTTTGCCTGTAGTGTTTTCAATTTTGGCAATAAATTTAATATCACCATGCGACTTGATACAACAGATGAAAGTGATTATGAGAAAGAGATGGCTTATCCATTTACTCCCAAGGCCGTGGTAAATGGTTAATCTAAAGAACGTTCAAGATATTAGAGCTTCAAATTTTTACGATTCTGATACAAATGAAAGTCAAAAAGCTATTCAACATGGTGGCTTCGTCATGCTCGACTTCTGGTCAACACATTGTGGTCCTTGTAAATCATTAATACCTCTACTAAATGAAATTGCGGAAAAGTACCCGAAACTTTCTATTTTAAAAATAAAGATTGAAGAGAGTGACAGTTTAGCTGAAAAGTATGATGTAAAAAGCGTACCTGCTTTATTATTATTTAAAGATGGTAAATACATTGATCGTCTAATGGGTAGATCTCCTTTTCCGATGATCGACAACTTGATTAATAAACATAAATAAAATTATGTTAATGATTGAATTGGGCCGTGTTTGACTTGTTTCAATCATGTTCTTTTATAATGCAAGGATCTCATGGCAAGACTTAGAGAGTTTAATTACGATAAAACCTTAATAAATGCGGGTAAGCAATTTTGGGCTAATGGTTTTCAAGCGACTTCAATAATTGAGATTGCTTCCGTCACCGGTGTAAAGCCAGGAAGTCTGTATAAAGCATTTGGTAACAAAAAAGGATTGTTCCTGAAGTGTGTTAAATACTATATGGAACATACCTCTTACTATGCAATTCTCATAGAAAACCCTAAGGCTCCTTTTAAAGAAAGTCTCCGTGAAGTTTTCAAATTGATGGTAGACAGTTGCGACGATACTGACCGGAAGAGTGGTTGTTTAGTCACAAATTCTGCTTACGAAATGGCCTCTGTTGATAAAGAGATTTTTGGCGAGATGAAAAAACATCTTTCCCAGATGAAACAAATCATTATCGATCGTCTACGCTTAGCGCAAGAATCGGGTGAAATCGAGAAAAAAAAAGATATCGATTCATTAGCCGCATATATAATGACGCTGATACAGGGTTTATTAGTCTCATCTAAAGTTACCAAAGATAAAACAGAGATGCGAAACACAATTAAATTGGGATTGTCCTTATTAGACTAAAATAATTTTAAGATATTAAAATTATTATCTCTTGCCCATATGAGACATCATATTTAAAATATGCTTAAATCAATTTCTCATTGAATCAAAGAATTTCTTCACGCCATCAATCCATGAACTAGCCTGAGGACTATGTTTAGTTCCGCCACTATTCATTGTCGTTTCAAATTCTTTTAAGAGTTCTTTTTGTTTATTGGTTAGTTTGACTGGTGTTTCAATGATAATACGGCAAAGTAAATCTCCTATTGATGAACTTCTTACCGAACGCACACCTTTAGATCTCATACGAAACATTTTTCCACTTTGTGATTCAGCAGGAATTTTTAATTTCACTTTTCCTTTTAAGGTAGGCACTTCAAGTTCTCCTCCTAAAGCTGCGGTAGTAAAACTGATAGGCACATCACAATAAAGATCCGTACCATCACGCTCAAAGATAGGATGTCCTTTTACAGAGATATGAACATATAGATCACCAGAAGGGCCGCCATTTTCTCCAGCTTGGCCTTCACCAGAAAGACGGATGCGATCGTCATTATCGACACCTTCGGGGACTTTGACAGAAATAGTTTTACTGTCTCTGACGCGACCTTCTCCTCGACAAGGAGCACATGGATCGCTGATTATTTTTCCTTGGCCACGACACTTCGGACAGGCTTGTTGAACGGAAAAAAATCCTTGTTGCATTCTAACCTGTCCATGTCCGGCACAGGTTGGACAGTTTATCGGTGAACTTCCTTTTTTTGCACCAGAACCTTTACAGCTTTCACAGACCACCAATTTTGGCACACGAATTTTGACTGTACTTCCAGAAACGGCATCTTCCAAAGATAATTCAAGGTTATAACGTAAATCTGCACCGCGATAGACACGATCATTACCGCCACCACCACCGCCACCGCCAAAAATATCACCAAAGACACTATCGAAAATGTCACCATAGCCGTCACCATTTGATCCGCCACTCGCAGAATTATTTTCTACGCCAGCATGGCCAAACTGGTCATAAGCAGCTCGTTTTTGCGGATCAGATAATATGTCATGTGCCTTTTTTGCTTCTTTAAACCTTTTTTCTGCCTCCACATTTCCTTCATTACGATCAGGGTGATGTTTCATTGCCAAACGACGATAGGCTTTTTTTAATTCTGGCTCATCAGCATTTTTTGAAACACCTAGTACTTCATAATAATCTCGTTTATCTGCCATGCCGGTACTCTTTTTTAAATTTCTATTTTGTGTATATTTTACGTAATGCTGATACGAAAATAGCCCGGAGAAGAATATTCACCTCCAGGCTCATTTGTTGTGATTATGCTACTTTTAGAAATGCTTCTGTAGTATTATTTTTTCTCGTCTTCAACTTCTTCAAACTCAGCATCGACAACATTATCATCTGAAGAAGTATCACCACCTGCAGACTCAGGATTTTGACTTGCGTCGCTACCATCTTCAGATTGCTGTTCTGCATAAGCTCGTTCTGCTAGTTTCCCTGCAACTTCCGTCAACTTAGTTGTCTTTTCTGTTATTGCTTCCTTGTCATTTCCTTTTAACACATCTTCAAGTTCCACTATTGCAGCTTCAATATCAGTTTTTTCTTGCTCTTCAACTTTCTCACCAAGATCTTCCATTGATTTTTTAGTTGCATGGATCATGTTTTCTGCCATGTTTCTAGTTTCAACTACTTCTTTTGCAAGTCTATCTTCTTCAGCATGAGCTTCGGCGTCCTTAACCATTTCATCAATTTCTTCATCAGAAAGTCCACTGGAGGCCTTAATCACGATCGATTGTTCTTTACCTGTCGCCTTATCTTTTGCAGAAACATTTAAGATACCATTTGCATCAATATCGAAGTTCACTTCTATTTGCGGTACTCCTCTAGCTGCTGGAGGAATATCACTCAGATCAAAACGACCCAATGATTTATTGCCCGCGGCCATCTCTCGTTCACCTTGCATTACATGGACAGTAACAGCAGTTTGGTTATTCTCAGCAGTCGAAAAAACCTGATCCGCTTTAGTTGGTATCGTTGTATTTTTATCAATCAACTTAGTCATGATACCGCCCATTGTTTCGATACCCAAAGACAACGGCGTAACATCTAATAAGAGCACATCTTTAACATCACCACCCAAGACACCCGCTTGGATAGAAGCACCGACAGCAACTGCTTCATCAGGGTTTACATCTTTACGGGGTTCTTTTTCAAAAAATGCTTGAACCTTTTCTTGCACCATAGGCATACGAGTTTGCCCGCCGACTAAAATAACATCGGTAATATCAGATTTTGATAATCCGGCATCATCTAGAGCGACTTTACAAGGAGCAATAGTACGTTCAACCAATTCTCCTACTAGTGATTCCAGCTTGGCTCGCGTCATCTTCAAATTGAGATGTTTAGGGCCACTTGAATCGGCAGTAATATAAGGTAGATTAATATCCGTTTGCTGACTGGATGATAATTCTATCTTAGCCTTTTCTGCTGCTTCTTTAAGCCTTTGCAATGCCAAAGGGTCATTGTGCAGGTCCACTCCTTGATCTTTCTTGAATTCATCACAAAGGAAATCAATAATACGGAAATCGAAATCTTCTCCACCAAGGAAAGTATCTCCATTAGTTGAAAGAACTTCAAACTGATGTTCCCCATCTATCTCGGCAATCTCAATGATAGAAACGTCAAAAGTACCGCCGCCCAAATCATACACTGCAATCTTAGCGTCACCACGTTTTTTATCCATGCCGTAAGCTAATGCCGCGGCAGTTGGCTCATTGATAATACGCTTGACTTCAAGTCCTGCGATTCGACCAGCATCCTTGGTCGCTTGACGTTGTGAATCGTTAAAATACGCAGGAACAGTTATGACAGCTTCCGTAACATCTTCCCCAAGATAATCTTCGGCAGTTTTCTTCATTTTCATCAAAACACGTGCAGAAACTTCAGGCGGTGCCATTTTTTTATCATTGATTTCTACCCAAGCATCACCATTATCAGCCTTAACAATTTTGTAAGGAACTAGCTTTATATCTTTTTGAACCGTATTTTCTTCAAAACGACGACCAATGAGCCGCTTAACCGCGTAGAGTGTATTATCCGGGTTAGTTACTGATTGACGTTTAGCCGATTGACCAACTAGCACTTCATCCTCACCAGTATAAGCAACGATTGACGGCGTGGTTCTAGTACCTTCGCTGTTTTCTATTACCTTTGCTTCACCATTCTCGAGAACTGCCACACATGAGTTAGTAGTACCGAGATCAATTCCTATTATCTTTGCCATTCGTCTTCTCCAAAAATACTTAACTTACTGATTTGTTATATTTAATTAAAAATAATGTTGCTTGATTAAATGTGGACGGTTGCCTTATATTTCAAGTCTTTGTACTAAAAATTTATGAAATAACCCTATTATTTGGCAACAATGACCATAGCCGGTCTTACTAAACGTCCATTCAACTCATAACCCTTTTGCATCACTTTCACCACAATCCCTGATTCAGTGCCATCTATTTCTTGCATTGATACGGCTTCATGTTGTTCTGGGTTAAATTTTTCACTCTGTGGGTCAACAGCTTTAACATTGAATTTATTCATGGCTGTATCAAACATTTTTATAGTCAAACCCATGCCCTCACGCAAGTCATCAATATCTTCAACGCTTTCAGCAGCTGACATACCTAACTCAAGGCTATCTATAATAGGTAGTAACTCGTTAACAAATCTTTCCAACGCATATTTATGTGCATTTTCGACATCTCGTGCAGTTCGCTTACGAATATTATCCACTTCTGCCTGAGCCCTAAGTGCGAGATCTTTGTTCTTTTGAGAGTCTTTTTTTTCTTTTTCAAGTTGATTCTGCAAGGATTCA
>CAJJDJ010000041.1 GCA_905182825.1 Thiotrichaceae bacterium UBA7359 | reverse complement strand
TGCACTGGAATGTGTGCTGTCATTCAAAGAAACAGCATGTGTGATAGTAAAACACGCAAATCCTTGCGGCGTGGCAACTGGCAGTTCTGTCCTAGAAGCCTACGACCGAGCTTATGCTACTGACCCGACATCAGCCTTTGGTGGAATCATTGCTTTTAATAGAGAGCTTGATGCTGAAACAGCAAAAGCCATTGTTGAACGACAATTTGTAGAAGTGCTGATTGCACCAAGTATTGCGCCTGAGTGCATTGCAATAATTGCGACCAAGAAAGGCGTACGATTATTAGAAGCAGGCAGACGTGAAGGTACGATCCAACAACTCAATATGAAACGCGTCAGTGGGGGTTTATTAGTACAGGATAACGATCAGGGCGTTATAACAAGAGAAGGTCTTAAGGTAGTGACAAAGAGAGCGCCGAGTGGACGGGAGATTAATGATCTGATTTTTGCTTGGCATGTTGTTAAATACGTTAAATCTAATGCAATTATTTATGCTAAGAATAATCAAACTTTAGGTATTGGCGCTGGTCAGATGAGCCGTGTCTATAGCGCACGCATTGCTGCAATTAAAGCCGCAGACGAAAAGTTGGAAGTAGCAGGTTCGGTAATGGCATCAGATGCCTTCTTCCCATTTCGAGATGGTCTTGACTCAGCTGCAGAGGTTGGTGTGAAGGCAGTCATACAGCCTGGCGGTTCAATGCGTGATGATGAAGTTATTGCTGCCGCGGATGAACATGGTATAGCCATGGTCTTTACTGGCATAAGACACTTCTTACATTAATGAAGATATTAATCGTAGGTGGTGGTGGCCGTGAACATGCTTTGGCTTGGAAGGCAGCGCAGTCGGATCAAGTTGAACTGGTCTATGTAGCCCCCGGCAATGCAGGCACTGAAACTGAAAACAAAATAGAGAATGTTGCGATTAGTGCAGAAGATATAAATGCGTTAAAGACATTTGCTGCAAAAGAAAAGATTATGTTAACGATCATAGGCCCTGAAGTACCCTTGGTTGCAGGTATAGTTGATGAGTTTAAACAAGCAGGACTGCCTTGCTTTGGTCCATCAAAGGCGGCAGCGATTCTTGAAGGCTCGAAATCATTCACAAAAGACTTTTTAAAGAAATATAAAATCCCTACCGCAGACTACGATGTGTTTACAGAAGTCGAACCGGCGATTACATATGTAAAATCAAAATCCACCCCCATAGTAATAAAAGCCGATGGCTTAGCTGCGGGAAAAGGTGTTTTTATTGCAACAAACGAAGAGGAAGCGATAAATACTATCAACGATATGTTGTCCGGTAATAAGTTTGGTGAAGCGGGTCATCGTGTTGTGGTTGAAGAGTTTCTTGAAGGCGAAGAAGCCAGTTTTATAGTGATGGTCGATGGCAAAAATATATTACCACTTGCTAGCTCTCAAGATCATAAAGCGCGTGATGAAGGTGACACCGGGCCAAATACAGGTGGTATGGGTGCCTATTCCCCTGCCCCAGTTGTAGATGCTGTAATGCACGATCGTATAATGCAAGAAGTCATTATCCCAACAGTAGAAGGCATGGAAAGTGAAGGCAGAACCTATACTGGTTTTCTTTATGCAGGAATCATGATTACTA
>CAJJDJ010000040.1 GCA_905182825.1 Thiotrichaceae bacterium UBA7359 | reverse complement strand
ATATCTTCGTCAGGGTGACTATTTTGGGCTCGATGAACTCTACACATCATGGAAAAATGATCAGGAAACTCCATTAGAAACATCGCTCATGACGCTGGGATACATACACGTATTACGGGTCTCCACACATATCTTGTCAGAGCTGGTCTTTCCAAGTATGTCAGAGCCGAAATCAAGACTATCGGATGCAGCAAAAAGACCTTTGGCTAATGATGCTTTGCTAGAGTGGGCGGTAGAGAATCATTTTATCAATGGTACTCAAGCGATGCTCATTAACCTAGATAAATGCGTTCGTTGTGATGATTGTGTGACGGCGTGTAGCAACAGTCATGATGGTAACCCTCGTTTTACTCGGCAGGGACAAACGCACGGAGCGAGCATGGTTGCAAATGCCTGTATGCACTGCCTTGATCCGGTTTGCATGATTGGTTGCCCCACGGGAGCTATTCACAGGAGTCAGGGTGGAGGTAACGTAATAATCAATGATGTTACCTGTATAGGCTGCGGAACCTGTTCTAATGCTTGTCCGTATAATAATATAAAGATGGTTGAAATTCATGATCAAAACGGATTATCTATCCTCGATCCAAAAACGCAGCAGCCTATTCTCAAGGCAACTAAATGTGACCTTTGTATTGACCAATTAGGGGGCCCCGCATGTGTAAATGCTTGTCCTCATGATGCCCTGCAAAGAGTCGATTTTGGTGACCAAAATATATTTAATAAACAATTTAACCAATAGTTTATTGCTTTTAAATAATTAACTTCTTGATATGAGTCGGCAAAATTTCATTATTTTTTCTATAAGTAGTCTGCTATTAGTTTGTTATTTGATGATTTGGTTTTATGCAGATTATGTAAAAAGTAATTTAGGCGATCCAAGTGTTGTAACTGGCTACAGTTTGTTTGTAGTGATTCTTTCGCTTTTTGCTTTTAATCTTCGTAAGCGATTATCGTTCATCCCCCTGCTTGCGGCCAAGTACTGGACAATATTTCATATTGCAGCTGGAACAACAGGATTGCTTATTTATTGGTTACATACTGGTTCCATTTGGCCGCAGGGAGCGTACGAACAAATTCTTGGACTGCTATTTTACATGGTCTCATTTAGTGGAATAGTTGGTGTTCTATTCCAACGTCTTTTTCCAAAGCGTCTTAATGAGACTGGTTCTGAAATTATTTATGAAAGAATACCGGACATTATTGCAGAGATAAGAGAAAAAAATGAAGCATTAATACTGCGCTGCACTAGTGAAACGGGAAAAGGTACCCTTGCTAGACACTATATAGAAACGCTTGACTGGTTTTTCTTGCAGCCAAGATATTTTTTTAATCATCTTTGGGGAGGGCGCAAAGGGACGAGTTGGATTGAACATCATTTCACACTTGTGCGCCGTTATTTAAGCCAATCAGAGACTGATTATTTGGACGAGTTGAAAAGTCATGCTATGGAAAAAAATCAAATCGATTTTCATTACGCTGCACAGAGTATTTTGAAGTATTGGTTGTTCGTGCATATTCCTTTGTCATTAGCCATGTTTACGTTTGTTCTCTGGCACTTATTATTGGTTAACATATACGCAATATGAGTGTTGATCAGAATTCAGAGAAATATGAGAGACCTCTGTCTCGTCATCTTTGTGGCCGAAATGTATTTTGGAAAAAATCGTGTTCCCAAGGACCGAAAGCGGATGGGACATGTGGTGGTGCAGTAAGTTGTTCGCCTGTTAAGGAGGGTGGAGGTTATAAATGCACTAGAGCAAAAAGCGCAGGAGGCCCATGTACTCAGGGGCCATTACAAGATGGTGGCTGTGCTAAAAATAGACCTCCTTGTGTGCCTAAGCTTAGGATACGAACTCACAGGAGAAGGCTTGGTTTATTAGCATTGACATTTGCATTAGCAATGATTGGTGCATTTTCAAATACAAGTGAACATATTAATCCTTCAGTAAGTATGTTGGACGCCGGTCATCTTTCAGACATTCACACGGGTTTTACTCAGGATGAGGGTTGTGCATCTTGTCATTCTAATCACAACGACTCTCCTTTTGACTGGGTAAAGGCTGCATTTTCTAAAAATGATATGAGTTCTGAATGTTTAGATTGCCATAGTTTTAATGAACCAGAATTGGCCCCACATAACTTTTCTTTTACTTCGTTCACCCCCGAAACAGATAAAACACAATGCGTAAGCTGTCATAGCGAGCATAAAGGTAAAAAAGCAAACTTAAATGAAGTTACTCAGAGCACATGCTCGAATTGCCACAAGGTAAAGTTTGATAACTTCGTTGAAGATCATCCAGAATTTCCACCAAAATATCCTTCTGGAATTCCAGACAGTATTAAATTTAATCATAACCAGCATATTAATGATTATTTTGTAGAAGCGAAGTGGCAAGGTAAAAAGAGTGTCGATAAAGAATTTTCACTATTTGCTAGCAAAAATTGTGTTGCCTGCCATGAAGTTGAAACTGCAGCAAGAAAAGTTAAAGCAAAGCCATTTGAGCAGATATGTGCGAATTGCCATCAGTCTCAAATCATTTCTAGAGAGTTTAAACTTATCGCTGCGGAAAGCTTCACCCCTGTAAGTGCTCTACTGCTTGGTGTCTCCGAAGATGATGAAGATGAAGATGAAGCGCTTGATCAACATTTAGAATTTTTGCAATTACTTGCCGAAAACCCAGACGAGACTATGGCGGACATCGCGGATGAATTAACTATCGCTAAAGAGCTATCCAAGCTAATAAAGGGACTCAACCCACTATTACTAAAAAAAGCATCGGAAGACTGGGTTAATGAAGATGATTTTATCGAAAATGATGATATAAATATTGAACAGTATGGCTGGGTCGCAGGCGGAGACGACGATGGCGAACAAACATTGAGATATCGTGCTGTTGAACATGCTGACCCTGTGATACGCTCATGGATAGAGTTGTTTTTGGACGAAACAAAAGTAACCCAAATGAGAGAAAGTATAGAGCCTGAAATAATTGAACGTGTCCGTGATTATTTGCTGGATCCGCGAGAAGGACCAGGCGCCTGTGCAAAATGTCATCAACCCGGACTTGTTGATAAGATTAAATCGACTGAAGGCATAAGCACGGCCACTTGGAATTATCGAGGTCAGGTAGAACGACATTTTAGTAAATATAGTCACGGTATTCATATAAAGTTTCTTGGCCCAAAGAAAAACTGTCAGTTCTGCCATCAACTAGATTCAGATAGTGATTACGAAGCATATTTTGACCAGGAAACAAGGAATGTTGATGACTTTCTAAGTAATTTTCGGCCTATATCTAAAGTTAAGTGCGCTGAATGTCATCAACCTGAAAAAGCGAGAGACGATTGTGTGATATGTCATAACTATCATCTTAATCCTGGATACAAAGAAAAAGTACTGGTTAAAGAGGAATGAATTATATGTTGAAAATCAATCTGCGATTTGTGATCGTCATGATGTTAATTAATTTTACCACTTCTATTTTTGCTGCGGATGAAATGAAAGCTGAAACAGATCCACATGCTAATATCTATAAAGAAAGTGATTTTCCTAGTGCAACTGAGTGCGCCGGATGTCATAAAAAGATTTATGATGAATGGAGCAGTTCTAGTCACGCTTATGCGTCCATCTCTCCGATGTTTCATAAGTTTGAACAGAAAATTAATGATCTTGCACCAACGATAGATAATTTTTGTGTCCGGTGCCATATGAGTGTCGGGACAACATTAGGAGAAGAACGCCATCTCCCGCTATGGGAGCGAAGTCAAGTGTCAAGAGAAGGTGTCACCTGTGTTACATGTCATCGAATTGACGAACAATTTGGTAAAGCCAATGGTGAAAGAGGGATTGTTGCAGGTGATATTTATCAACCTGTATATGGGCCCTTTGGCGGTGATGGTGTTATGAAAGCAATAGAAAATAAGGATGAACTTAAGATCGCTATATCGCCAAAAGGTCGCGGTAAAAAAATTCATCTTGGTGCGATTAAGTTTGAACAATTAGCTGAATCCGAGTTTTGTGTTTCTTGTCATCAAGTGGCAATCAATCTAGGAATCAAACTCGAGGTTGTTTGGGAACAATACAGAGCCTCACCGGCCTTCAAGGAAGGTATAACTTGTCAGGATTGTCATATGGGAAAAATTCCTGGCGTCGATTCAGGTTATGAAATTGGACCTGCTGCTGAAGTGAATGGGAAGACGGTTAATGACGATCGAAAACACTCAAATCACGCATTTTATGGACCTGGCTACTCAGTTGCGCACCCAGGCCTCTTTCCGCATAACCCGGAAGCTGAAGAATGGACCGTTGAAGAATGGTTACAATATGATTATCGCGCAGGCTGGGGTTCTGAAGACTTTGAAGACGAATTCGAAGAAAATGGCGGCATAGAGTTTCCTGAAGCATGGGAAGAACGTGATGATCGTGAAACAGCGTTCGAGGTGGTAACAGAGAATATTGAAAAAACACAGGAAAAAATGGAATTAAGAAAGGAGGTTATGGAAAACGGGTCGCGGCTTGATGGGCCATTTTTTGATGGAACGCCTAAAGCTGGCAAATACCTTAACTTCTCATACAAAGTTACTAACACAAATTCAGGCCATAATCTTCCATCTGGCTCACTTGGAGCACAACCTGAAATTTGGTTGAATGTCGCGTTGACTAATCCAGAGGGAGTGACCGTATGGGAGTCTGGATATGTAGATAGCTATGGAGATATGGCTGATATGCATTCGCTGGATGTTTCATCAGGAAAGATTAAAGCTGATGAACAGTTATTTAACTTACAAACAAAATTCTTGACTACAAATGTAAAAGGAACTGACAGGGAAATGTATCTGCCTGTGAATTTTGATATTGATCAGTTGCCATTTTTGCGTCCAGCCCAACAACCTGTGTCAGTAATGAATCACCCACCATTTGTGCGTATGGAGGGACGAAGTATCCCGCCGCTAGGAAGTCGAAATGCGAAATATAAAGTCCCAGCTGAGCTCATCAAGAGTCCCGGACAATACAAACTGTCTGTACGCTTGAGAAGCCGTGCAGAACCGATTTATTTCATGAAGTTTGTAGAGGCTACCGTTGATATGGAACGTTCGATGAATGAGTGGATGGTAGATATACATCCATACACAGTCGAATTTCAGGTTCATTAAATTAGATAAGGACTAAGGCTAATGAAGGAATGGAAAGCAGCTCACTTTGTATTGGGCTTAATAGTATTTACTAGCGTAGATATTAAAGCTGATGATGATTATCAGCCAGAGATGTCTCCGGAGGCCAGCTCAACCAAACATGATGATAAAGTTTTCAAAAGCGATCCTTCTTATGAGGTCCATGCATATGATGTTGATGCACAACTAAAAATATATGGCGGTAAGCGAGAAGTTGCTAATCCAAGACCTCTATTGGAATTGGGAAGAAAAATTTATGAATCTGGCCCATTGAAACGAACAAACAACATTTTTGGAGATAAGAATCCTAATTTTAATCAATTTGCAATTTATGGTGATTTGCGAACGGCGTTAGCCTTTAATGATAATGGCGCTAAGGAAATTGGTCAGATTGCGACACGTCTAAATTTAGATCTAGATTATAAGTTTACTGCCACAGAACGATTGCATGCATTCATGCGACCACTAGATAGAAATGGAAATTTTAGCAGATGTGAATTTTTCGGAAATGACGAAACAGGTTGCGATTCTGTATTAAATGCCAATATTGAAGCTTTCTTTTTTGAAGGTGATCTAGGTGCTATTGTGTCAGGAATTAAGGATAATTATGTTTCATGGGATCTACCTTTTTCGATAGGGTTGATGCCTCTTTTATTTCAAAATGGTGTATGGGTTGAAGATGCTTTTACAGGTTTAGCATTCACCATTCCGGCTATGAATAGTAAAACACTTGATATTACCAACGTTGATATAACTTTTTTTGCTGGGTTTGATGATGTGTCGACAGCGGGCGTTGTTGCTGTCGATGGCTCTTCAACGGAAGATGATGTAAATATTTATGGAGTAACAGCATTTGTTGATGCTATGCAGGGGTATTGGGAGGTGGGATATGGTTACACCGACGGGCAAGACGCATTCGATGATTCTGATTATCACAATTTTACTTTCGCGTTTACTAAAAGATATCGAAATAAAATATCTAATAGTATTCGGTTTATCAGTAATGTCGGCCAAAATTTAGTCGGAAGATCGGAAACAGCCGATGGGTATCTCTTATTAATTGAAAATTCCTTAATTACTTCTAAACCTTCTACGTTTGTTCCTTATTTTAACGCTTATATTGGATTTGATCGACCACAGTCGTTAGCTAGAGCAGCGGACGCTGGTGGTGTATTGAAAAATACCGGTATCAATTTTGAGACTGATGGCGTGACGGGTTTTCCCAAGCTTGATGACACAGCTAATAATACTTGGGGTGGGGCACTTGGCCTTTCATATCTATTTAATCTTGATCAACAATTAGTTGTCGAGATAGCTTCTGTGCAAGTCAGAGGCGGTAGTAATAACCGTGTTGCAAAAGGTGATCAATATGCTTTAGGGTTTCGATACCAGAAACCTTTAGATGAAAAGTGGATATTTAGGGCTGATGCTATCGCTTCTTTTTTGGATAAGGCAGAAGACCAGTCTGGCATAAGACTGGAAATTCGACGTAAATTCTGAGGAATGTATTAAATGAACCTGATTCTATCAATAATATGTTTATTAATTTTGCTGTTATGTATGTTTTATACTTGCTCTATAGTTTTCTCTCAAGTCAAACGTCAGAAACTGTTTAACCAGTTTCATAAGCAAGAACTAGTAATATTGTCGGAGAAGCTGGAGTTAATGGCTGATCCAGTTAATAAACTAGG
>CAJJDJ010000039.1 GCA_905182825.1 Thiotrichaceae bacterium UBA7359 | reverse complement strand
ATGGAACAAGAAGCATTAAAGATGGTTGAAGTGATGCATGGAATTCGTAAGAATGGAACAGAGGTAGGTCCTTAAATAATGAATTTTCGTTCTGAGAGGCGCGATGAGGTAGATCTAGACATTACACCATTGATCGACGTAGTTTTTTTATTGTTAATATTTTTTATGGTTTCGACCACGTTTGAACACAACTCAGAAATTAATATCACTCTACCAAGTTCATCAAAAGATGTGACAGAAAAAAAGCCTAATGCTGTAAATATTGGTTTGGACGCACAAGGAAATATCTATATCAATGGTGAAGTAATTGGCAATGATAAAATTGAAACAATTAAAATGGCACTATCGGATGCATTAGTTGGATTAAAAGAACCGCCTATCATTATCAATGCAGATTTAAATGCTACTCATCAATCAGTTGTTAGAATAATGGATGCTGCTAGTCAATTGGGATTGGTGAAGATTACATTTGCGACACAAGACATAAAGGATGAAAAAATAAACCTCTGATGAATATGCTTTATCTTCAATGAGGTTTGATGATGACAAACTAACTATGTTGGTAAAAGAATTCATAGAAAATATTTGGTATTCCAAACATCCCTTTGGCATTGTTCTCTTACCTTTAAGCTGGATATATAGCTTAATTGTTGTTGTACGACGACTATGCTATCGATCAGGTTTGATAGCAGTTAATCAAGTCAGTGTACCTGTAATCATAGTAGGTAATATTTCAGTAGGTGGCACAGGAAAAACACCGCTTGTTATTTGGCTTGCAGAATACTTCAAGAAAAAAGGTTTTAAACCAGGCATTATAAGTCGTGGTTATGGTGGAAAGTTTGCTGGTAAAACTCAACAAGTGAGAGCCGATAGTAATCCATCATTAGTCGGTGACGAGCCAGTGTTGATCGCAAAAAGAACTAATTGCTCCGTAGCTATTGCTGTGAAAAAGAGTAGAGCAGCGGAAGAGTTGATTGAATATTGTGATTGTAATCTAATTATCTGTGATGACGGTATGCAGCACTATTCACTTAATAGAGACATTGAAATTGCAGTTATTGATGGTCAACGTCGCTTTGGTAATGAACGCTGTTTGCCTGCGGGTCCTTTACGTGAACCGATTAGTCGTTTGAAAACCGTTGATCTTGTAGTCAGTAAATATATAGCAGCTAGGCATCAATACAAAATGGAATATATTTATGGCGATTTAGTATCACTAATAGATCCTGAACATACTATTTCTATTTCTAGTTTGAAAGGGGCAAGCGTTCATGTGATATCTGGAATTGGAAATCCTGATAAATATCATTCGTATTTACGCAATAATAAATTACATATTATCTGTCACGAGTTTTCTGATCATTACCCTTACAAAAAAAAAGATGTTGTTTTTGAAGATGACTTTCCGGTAGTGATGACTGAGAAAGATGCTGTAAAATGCATAGATTATGCAACTAAAGATTATTGGTATCTGCCTATCATAGCAGTATTACCAGATTCATTTACTTATCGGCTTGAGGCCTTTATGAAGGACATTATTTGATGGATAAAAAACTACTTGAGATCCTTGTTTGCCCAGTAACAAAAGGTCCCTTGTACTATGATAAAGAAAAGCAGGAATTGATTTCTAAATCAGCAAAGCTTGCTTATCAAATACGAGATGGGATACCTGTAATGCTAGAAGAGAAGGCTAGAATGATTAGTAATGAAGAACTCGAGAAGTTGAAGTAGTGCAAGTATCTTTTTGTATTATTATTCCTGCGCGATACGAATCAACTCGGTTGCCAGGAAAACCACTACTAGACATCAAAGGTAAGCCATTACTGCAACATGTGTTTGAAATAGCAACGGATACGCAAGCTAAAAGTATCACCATTGCAACTGATGATCGCAGAATAGCTGACTCTGCTGAATCATTTGGTGCATCAGTTATTATGACATCCAAGAAACATGAATCTGGAACTGATAGAATAGCAGAAGCAATAAATATTCTTGAAATAGGCGACGAAGAAGTCGTCGTTAATTTGCAAGGAGATGAATATGGTTTGCCGGCAACATTAATTAATCAGGTAGCATCTAATTTATATAATAGGCCAGAAAGACAAGTATCAACTCTGTGTGAAGCTATTTCCAGCTTGGATGACTATCTTGACCCAAATATAGTTAAGGTCGTATTTGATAAATTTAATGATGCAGTTTATTTCAGCCGTTCACCTATCCCGATGAATCGATCTGGTGGATGCCCAGAATATGCCTACAGACATATTGGAATTTACGCATATAGGGTGGGATACTTGCGTGAGTTTACTCAGTTGAAACCCTGCGCTATAGAGCAATCAGAAGCACTCGAGCAATTGCGCGTTATTCATAATAATGAAAAAATCCATGTAGATATTGCAGTTGATAAAACAGGAATAGGGATTGATACTGCAGAAGATCTGAAATTAGCCAGGCTAAATAATTAAGACTATTTATCTTGCTCGATAAGTAATACGGCCTTTACTCAAGTCATAAGGTGTCATCTCAACAGTAACTTTATCGCCCGTAAGGATACGGATGTAATGTTTTCGCATTTTTCCTGAGATATGTGCGGTAATCAAATGACCGTTTTCTAACTCTACCCGAAACATCGTATTTGGTAATGTTTCAACAACAGTACCTTCCATTTCTATTTGATCTTCTTTTGCCATAGAATACTCGTTATTTCAAAAAGGCGAATTCTGCACTAATTTTACTCTACTGCAAAGTAATTAAGTGACAATGTATTGAATTTCTTCCATTTTTCATCAATTAAGCATTCTATCGGATGGTAATCAACCTTGTATTTCATTTTGTTGCAAGATGAAATCCAATAACCCAAATAAAGAGATGAATACCCGGATATTTTTGATTCTTCAATAAGCGTGAGAATCGCAAATTTTCCCAGACTACGTTTTTGCATATCAGGATCGAAGAAGGTATATATAGCCGAATAGGCATGGTCTAATTTATCGACTACAGATACAGCTAGAAGTTGACCATTAAGTCTGAATTCATATAGATAACTATCAGACCAGGTAGCTAAAAGGAACTCTATATAATCATCCCTGTTTGAGTTATCCATGCCTCCATTAGGGTGACGTTTGGTTTGATACTTTGTATAAAGCTGGAAATGTTCTTCCTTAAAACTTGCTTTAATTCTTCCTATATCTAAATCCTGATTGAGCTTCCAAGTACGTTTCTGGTTGCGACGCATTTTAAATTCATTAACTGGAATTCTCACAGGCACACATTCAGAACAATTCAAACAATGAGGTTTATATAAATGCTCTCCACTACGCCTAAATCCATTTGTCACTAATCTAGAATAGAGGCCTTTATCTTTCGGAAAATATGGGTCGGCAAACACACTGGTTGCCTCTCGATCATCCAGATAATTGCAAGTGTGTGGAGAAGTTATAAAGAACCTGAGTTTGTGTGATTGATCATCCATTGGAATTATATATTAAGTTACCCGTATTTTACTTTTTTCATAGCTACAATAATACTCAAGAACCTTACTAAACAAACTTCTTTGTATAGTTTTTGCGCCAAGCATTTGTAAATGACGAGAATACACCTGACAATCTATCATTTTAAAATTCATACTTTGAAGATTACGTGCGAGTATTACCAAAGCAATCTTTGATGAGTTAGATACTCTACTAAACATGGATTCACCAAAAAAGACTTTTCCCATGGCAATACCGTATAGACCACCTACAAGATCATCCCCATGCCAACATTCTACAGAATGCGCGTAACCCCTTTTGAATAAGTCTAGATAAGCAAGTTTAATCTCATGTGTTATCCATGTGTCACTATTTCCGTTACGGGCTGCGGCACAACCATTCACTACATCTATAAATGCTGTGTTAAATGTAACATTGAATTGATCCTTCTTCAGTACTTTTGCCAAGCTGCGAGAAACTTTTAGTTCACTAGGTTCCAATATACATCTCGGGTCGGGGGACCACCACATAATAGGTTGACCCTTATTAAACCATGGAAAGATACCATGAGAATAAGCATCAAGTAATCGTGTTATGGATAGATCACCACCCGAGGCAATTAAACCATCTGGTTGAATAAGTGCTTCATCGACATCCGGAAAACTTGTAGCAAATATATTTTTTTTAAACAAAAAAATCTTTTTTGCTTCGTCTTCATTATTAGTCACCATAATACAGTTAGTTCAATTTAAACGGCAAATGGGATTCCAACATTTTAGTATGTTCTTGCATCATTAGCGTTTCTCTATCTAGGTAGTTAGCTATAGCATCTCGAAAGTTTTGTTCCTTTATCCAATGAACAGACGTCATCTGAATCGGGTGAAAACCGCGAGCTAATTTATGTTCTCCTTGGACACCTGCATCCAGGCACTGTAATTTATTTTTTATTGTATATTCTATAGTTTGATAATAGCATAATTCAAAATGCAAATTAGGCACATATTGGTTACATCCCCAATGGCGTCCATAAAGTGTATTTTGATCAGACATTGCAAATGCACCAGCAATATAATGTCCGTCCTTTTTAGCTAGTATGAGTAAGGTTTGTTCCGGTAATACTTTTCCAATGTGCTTAAAAAAATCTAGCGTCAGTCGTGGCTCGCCTCTTTTATTATAAAATGTCTGGCAGTAAAACTGATAAAACATATTCCATTGCATATTATTAATCTCATTACCATTTAGATGCACAATTTCTATTCCTGAATTTTTAATATCACGACGTTCTTTAATTATTTTTTTACGTTTTTTTGATGTTAAAGAATCAGTGAAATCTTGAAAATCACGATAGTCATTATTAAGCCAATGGTATTGGATAGTTAGCCGTTTTAATCCTGCGTTATCTGTTAGTAAATTCAAATCATCTTTATCAGAGAAGAGCACATGAAGTGAGGAATAAGATTTATCATCCATCAAGGTTAATGCTGCGTTTAGTAACT
>CAJJDJ010000038.1 GCA_905182825.1 Thiotrichaceae bacterium UBA7359 | reverse complement strand
TCATCAAGTGGTGGTGCCAGAATGCAGGAAGGATTGTTCTCTTTGATGCAGATGGCTAAGACTTCTGCGGCTATAGCCACATTACGAAAAAAAAGTTTGCCCTATATTTCAGTGCTAACTGATCCAACAATGGGTGGTGTGTCAGCAAGCTTGGCTACGCTTGGAGATATTAATATTGCTGAACCTAATGCCTTGATTGGTTTTGCTGGACCACGAGTTATAGAGCAAACAGTTAGAGAAACTCTACCTGTAGGTTTTCAGCGTAGTGAATTTTTACTCAAAAACGGTGATATTGATATGATTGTCGATCGTAGAGAGTTACGCGACAGAATCAGCAAGTTATTATCAATATTGACTCATCAAGCATTAGTTGCTTAATATAAAATATTTTTCAATATTGGGTATGATCAGTAAAATTAAATTAATTTCTAAATTGAGTGGACACCCCGATAAATTAAGATTTAATAGTCTTGAAAAATGGTTGAAGTGGCAAGAAAGCCTCCATTTCACGGCAATTGAATTAGGCTTAGAGCGATGTCGGCGTGTTGCAAATAACATGGGATTACTCAAGCCGGCCTATAATGTTATTAGTGTTGCAGGAACCAATGGTAAAGGATCTAGCATTACGATGCTTGATAAAATTCTGCGCAATGCAGATTACAAAATAGGGCGATATACATCGCCACACCTGCTTCGATACAACGAACGTATTTGTATAAATGGTACTGAAGTATCAGATTCTGAGTTATGTGAATCATTCGATCGAATTGATCGAGCACGCGGTGAGATTTCATTAACGTATTTTGAATTTGGAACGCTTGCCGCATTGGATCTTTTTCGTCAGCATAAAGTTGAGCTAGCCATTCTCGAAGTGGGTTTAGGTGGTCGACTTGATGCAGTAAATGTTCTTGATGCAGATATTGCATTAATTACGAGTATAGATATTGATCATCAGCAATGGCTTGGAGATAATCGTGAGAGCATAGCTAGAGAAAAAGCAGGTATTTTCAGAAATAAAGCCCCTGCTATATGCTCTGACAATAAACCACCTCAGAGTTTACTTGACTGCGCTGACGCATTAGGAACTCCATTGAGTATATTGGGACGTGATTATAAATTGATGATGGGAATTAGTGATTGGTCATGGGAGACAAAAAATATTTCTTTTGATAAATTGCCTAGACCTATGCAATTTTGTGATTTTCAATTAAACAATGCAGCCGGTGTTTTAATGGTGTTAGAAAAAATAAAACATGATTACCCTGTTACTCTCGAAAATATCAAAGAAGGACTTAGTAGTTTTCGCCTCAACGGGCGTATGCAATTCATACCCGGCAAAATACCAAAAATATTAGATGTGGCTCATAATAGTGAATCAGTGAGGGTGTTGGTAAAAAACATAAGCAAGATTCGATGTTTAGGACAAACTCATTTAGTTGTTGGCATGCTAAAAGACAAAGATCATTCTGAAGTGTTTAAGGTATTAAATAATATAGCTGACAGCTGGAATGTTATTACACTGTTGGAAGAGCGTGGCAGTGATGCAAAAAGATTAATTATAGAACTTAAGTCATTAGGCATAAGTAAAAATGTTTTTGAGTATAAAGATGTCAGTGATGCCCTGAAACAGCTTGATGTGTTATCTATGCCTGGTGATAGAATTATTGTGACGGGATCTTTTTTAACAGTGGGTGCTGCACTTGACTATTTAAATAAGGACACAGCCTAAATTAATATGCCTCAGCACTTGAAAGAACGATTGGTTGGTGCAGCTGTTCTTGTTCTTATTGCTGTTATCTTTATACCGATATTTTTAATGGGCCCTACAGAGGATAAACATATTACTAAGACTAATATTCCAAAACGGCCAATACAAGAGTTTAATTCTAGATTAATCCCTATTAATAATTATGTTTTGCCCAGCACACAGATTAATGATGATCTCGAATTGTTAGAAAAACCGCTTATATCTGAGAATAAACAAAACATAAAGTCACGTTTACAATCAGAATTGATTAGTTCGGAAGAAGTAACTTTTAAAAAATCGAAACCAGGTAAAACACTAAAAGAAAAACAAGTAGGCCAGACGGCATGGGTTGTGCAAATAGGTACCTTTTCAAGTAAAGGCAATGCAGAAAAACTAAACATAACACTTAGAGAATTAGATTTCTCAGCTTTCGTTGAGCCGTTAAAAGAAATTAATGAAGTAGTGTACCGCGTTAGAGTGGGTCCAGAATTATTGCGTACTGATGCTGATGCTTTGCTTAAGAAAATTAAAGAAAATACGGAGCTAGATGGTATAGTCTTAAAATATCCATGATTATTAATGAACTTAAAAAAATCATGTGTCTACGATGTTTACAGTTGATATAGTCATACTTTGTTTAGTTGCATTACCCACGGTCGTGGGTGTTTTTTATGGTTTTTTAAATATACTATTTTCACTATTATCCTGGGCAGTCTCTTTAGGACTCTCAGTAAAACTAGTGCCATACTTTTCACCTTTACTGGAAAATTATGTCAATACGCCAATATTAAGAGATGCTCTAGCCTTTATAGCACTTTTTATTCTAAGTTTGCTTGTAATGACTGGTATAAGTTATTTTTTAGTAAAGTTGTTAGGCAGTGCTGGACTTACAGCAGCAGACAGAATTTTAGGACTGTTTTTTGGTATGGGTTTAGGCGGGCTAATCGTTACAGTTATAATCTTTATGGCTGGATTCACTGCTTTACCTCAAGAGGTTTGGTGGGAAGAATCAAAGTTAGCATCTCCATTTGAGCGTATAAGTATATGGAGTTCACGTTTTTTACCTGAGTCAATAAATGCATATCCTTCATATGTACAGGCAAATGAAGATAATTAATAAATCGATAAGTATAATATTATGTGCGGAATAATTGGAATCGTTGCTAAGAAACCTGTTAATCAGGCGATATATGATGGATTGACGGTTCTTCAACATCGTGGTCAAGATGCCGCCGGCATGGTGACTTGTGATGAAAATAAATTATATCTGAGAAAGGATAACGGCTTGGTCAAAGACGTTTTTCATACACGTCATATGCTTAACTTGAAAGGAAACATGGGTATAGGTCATGTTCGTTATCCTACAGCGGGTTGTTCATCTTCAGCAGAAGCTCAACCGTTTTATGTAAATACTCCTTATGGCATAACACTTGCTCATAATGGAAATTTAACCAATGCTGAGACACTTAAAGAAGATCTTATGCGTGATAATTTACGTCATTTGAATACCAATTCAGATTCTGAAGTGTTATTAAACATTTTTGCGCATGAGCTAAATGCTATTGGTATGCCTAGAAATGTTCTGGATGTAAAAGATATTTTTCATGCAGTCAAACAATTACATCAACGTTGTAAAGGTGGTTATGCTGCTGTTGCGATGATTACCGGTGTTGGAATATTAGGATTTCGTGATCCAAATGGAATAAGGCCTGTTGCTTTTGGAGAACGTAAGACTGATGCCGGAACAGAATTCATTATTGCCTCGGAAAGCGTTGCGATTAATGCTCTGGATTTCAAACTTATCCGTGATATAGCACCAGGTGAAGCTATTTTCATTACATTGAATGGTGAAATTCATACCTTTCAATGTGCAGACAAATCAAATTATAGTCCATGTATTTTTGAGCATGTATATTTAGCTAGACCTGATTCAATAATTGATGGTATCTCGGTTTACAAAGCCAGATTAAGGATGGGAGAGAAGCTTGCAAAAAAGATTCTTAGACTCTATCCAAATCATGATATCGATGTTGTGATACCTATTCCAGACACAAGTCGAACAGCAGCATTACCTTTAGCGACTAAATTAGATGTTAAATATCGAGAGGGCTTTGTAAAAAACCGGTACATTCCCAGAACATTTATTATGCCAGGCCAAAATGTTCGCAAGAAATCAGTTCGACAAAAACTAAATGCAATCGGCTTAGAATTTAAAGGTAAGAATGTTTTGCTCGTGGATGATTCAATTGTAAGAGGAACTACATCAAGAGAGATTGTACAAATGGCAAGAGAGGCGGGCGCTAAACGTGTTTATATTGCATCAGCTGCGCCACCAGTACGTTATCCAAACGTATACGGTATAGACATGCCTACGGTGGATGAATTAATTGCTAATAATTGTACTGTTGAGGAAATTGCTGAAAAAATTGGTGCTGATTGGCTAGTATATCAAGACATTAAAGATCTATTATCTTCTGCTCATACGGGAAATAAAAAAATTACAGAATTCGATACGTCTTGCTTTACTGGAGAATATGTTACTGGTGATATCAGTAAAGACTATCTTGAGCATATCGAATCAACTAGAAACAATCATGCCAAAGAGAAGCAGGAGGTTGATGAAGGGCTGACGAATTTAATTGAAAACCAATAAAAAAAACCACGGTCTACTAAACGTAGAACCGTGGAATAAGTAGGAGTATTTCTAAATAGTTAATGGCGAATTGAGATAACTACGCAATAATTTTTTAAATACTTTTCGAAAATGGGACAATAAATGCTGCTTCTTCCATGCTTTTTTCGACCCAAAGACTTACTTCATTTGTTGATTGATTCATAAAACTTGTAGTGTCCTTAGCAATATCTTGAATCTTTGAGCTAGTTTCACTCAGCAAATCTGTTTGCCCACTAATAACATCATTATAGTCCTTAGATTTACCAAAAATTTTCATTTGAGCAGTTACATTGTCCACAGAAAGATTAAGAATAGCTTGCTGTTGGTCGGCGATTTGGCTTGCGATTTTTAAGTTAATATTGAAAAATTCCTTCACTACATTGTAATTTGGTTCATGTAATTTATTCATTTTTTTTAGATGCCCCGTTAGTAATTGCTACCTAATCATAAAAACAAGATTTTTTGATTATTATATTATTGCTTTGCAACAATTATTGCGATGCAGCATAGTGGCGTTGCTATGAGTTGTCAACAGGAATGTTTTATATTTACATTAATAGCTATAAATCACTGAATATATTTATGTAATGTTATTTTTTACTTTTTTTACTAGGAGAAGGAGAGCTAGTACTTGTTTTAAAGAAGTTTTCCGTGGTTTTTCTCCATATTTCTAAGTTTTGTTCAGCTAAGTCGGATAGTGCAGTAATAGGATCTTTCATAACAGCAGATTGCAGTTGATCTTGTAATTCTTTTTGCTGCATCACAAATAGATTAATACTTTTTTGTATGTAATCACCAGCAGCAGATTGTACAGAATCACCATAAAACCGAATAATGTGTGACAGTGCTTGTGTCGTGAAAAGTGGCTCACCATCGTCTTCTTGTTCGGTAATAATTTGAAGTAGAATTGTCCTAGTGAGATCTTCATCAGATTTAACATCTATAACAATAAATTCTTTATTATTTAGGACCAATTTTTTTATATCTTCCAGGGTGATGTATTTACTTACTTCTGTGTCATATAAGCGACGATTAGGATACTTTTTTATAATTCGTTTATCTTCCATTTATCTGTCCTGAATTAATATGAAATCAAGAGAACCACACGATTTAAAGAGTGTTAATCTAACTATACATGGTATTTTAAAAAAGCAGTTATTAGCTGCTTGTCATTTATTACAACCAAACATTAATATATAGTTGAACAATTTAATGAGCACTTAAAAAAAGAAATGTGTATTCACTAGAAGCTATATCATATGTTTTTAGCCACTTATTTCATAGCCTCTAGTTCAGTAAAATAGAAGTGATTTTTATATCTTTTATTTTCTTTCTACTGCTAAAGCTACCCCAAGGCCTCCACCTATGCAAAGCGTGGCTAGACCCTTCTTAGCATCGCTACGCTTCATTTCATGCAGTAAGCTTACGAGAATTCGGCAACCTGAAGCACCGATTGGATGGCCTATTGATATAGCACCACCATTCACATTAACTTTTGAAGTATCCCAGCCAAGATCACGATTTACTGAAATTGCCTGAGCAGCGAATGCTTCATTCGACTCTATAAGATCCAGATCTTCAATAGTCCAATTTGCTTTTTCTAGGCAACGATTACTCGCAGGAATAGGGCCTGTGCCCATAATTGCTGGGTCAACACCAGCACTTGAATATGCCTTGATTGTAGCCAGAGGTTCAAGCCCTAGAATCTTAGCTTTGCTTTCTGACATAACTAATACTCCTGCTGCACCATCATTCAGACCTGATGCATTTGCAGCTGTGACTGTTCCTTCTTTATCAAATACGGGACGCATTTTCGCAAGACTCTCAACTGTTACATTCGAACGGGGGAATTCATCTTTGTCGAAAATAATCGGCTCACCTTTACGCTGAGGAATTTTAACAGGAACAATTTCTTCATCAAACTTTGCGGAATTTATTGCTGTTTGCACTTTTTGTTGAGAAGCTGCTGCGAATTCATCTTGTTCTCGTCGAGAAATCTTATATTTTTTAGCGATGTTTTCTGCTGTGGTGCCCATATGATAGTTATTAAAAGCATCCCATAAACCATCAATGATCATGGACTCCTGCATTTTCCAATCTCCCATTTTTGTGCCGTTTCTTGATTTTGGTAGTATATGAGGAGACAAACTCATACTTTCTTGCCCACCAGCAATAATTATATCGGCATCACCACACTTAATTGCTTGAGCTGCTAAATGTACTGATTTAAGGCCACTACCGCAGACTTTATTGATGGTCATACAGGGAACTGAATTAGGCAGGCCTCCGGCGATTGCAGATTGTCGTGCAGGATTTTGCCCTACGCCAGTAGTTAATACTTGTCCAAAGATAACCTCATCCACTTGTTCGGGTTTAATTCCAGCACGTTTAATGAGATCAGATATAACTGTTGCACCAAGTGTATGGGCAGGTAAATTTGACAAGGAGCCTCCAAAATTACCTACCGCTGTTCGGACCGCTGCTACTATGACAACATTATCTCTCATATCTCTTTCCCCATTAAAATCAAGCTATGTGTGTTTATTCTGTTTCATGTAAAGTGACAGGAAACCGGTTGATAATATGATGCGATGCAATAAAATGATGCAAATCCTAGCAGAAAGTAGTCAGATTTGTCGAGCAGGTGATATTGTTCATTTAGAGCCTGTATAATTTTGACTCAAATTAAAACTTTGAGACTAGATTATTATTGAGATCATAATTATTAAAAGAACATAATATCGTTCATTTGTTTTTAATTTGTTGAAATCGATGACCTATATCTATTGTAGCCATCTGAAAATATCATTATTTATATAGAGTTTTAAAGATGAATAGTTCTATTATCAACAGCTAATGCGGCTTCGTGCATTGCCTCAGATAAAGTCGGATGAGCATGGATGGTTCTGGCTAGATCTTCGGTACTACCATCAAACTCCATAGTCACAACAGCTTCTGCAATTAATTCCGAAGCACTTGGACCAAAAATATGAACTCCTAATATACGATCTGTTTTTGCATCCCCCAGTATCTTGATAAAACCATTTGTCTCCCCCATCGCTTTTGCTCGACCAGTTGCCATGAAAGGAAAACTACCTACGCGATATTTAATTCCATCAGCCTTTAATTCTTCTTCTGTTTTACCAACCCAGGAAATTTCTGGCCAGGTATAGATTACCCAAGGAATCTTTTCATAATTAATATAACCAGATTTGCCAGAAATACGTTCGGCAATTGCAACTCCTTCTTCGGATGCCTTATGAGCCAACATAGGACCTCTAACAACATCACCAATTGCATAAATATTTTTTAGACTGGTATTGCAATGATCATCAACAGTAATAAAACCACGTTGGTCTAGTTCTAGACCGCATTCATCAGCGCCTAAGCCTGCTGTATTAGGTGATCTACCTACTGCGACTATGAGTTTGTCTACGGTAATTTGTTGCTTACCTTCTACGTCATCATAATTAATAGTTACTTCTCGATTATTGCTTCCAGTTCCTGTTACTTTGGCACCAAGTCGAATATCAAGTCCTTGCTCACGTAATGATTTTTCAGCTTCTTTAGCGACTTGATGGTCAACCAGAGATAGAAAATTAGGCAAGGCTTCAAGAACGATGACTTCGGAACCAAGTCGGTTCCATACGCTTCCAAGTTCAAGACCAATGACGCCGGCACCTATAACGCCGAGACGGCGTGGGACTTCATTAAACTTAAGTGCACCAGTTGAATCGACGATAAATTTATTATCAATACTTGCTGAAGGAATTTTTGTTGGTACAGATCCTGTCGCGATGATGATATGGTCAGCCAATACGACTGTTTTTTCATCATGCGCTTCATTTGTTGGTGATATCTCGATTTCTTTATTACTAATTATTTTTGCTTGTCCGCGTAACCAGTCAATTTTATTTTTTTTAAATAAACCATTAATGCCTTGAGTCAATGTTTTTACAATTTTGGCTTTACGCGACACCATTTTATTGACATCCATGGATACACCTGTGACGTTTATACCATGAACGTTTGACTGATTTTTGATATGAGCAAAATGATGTGATGAATCGAGTAATGCCTTTGATGGTATACATCCTACATTTAAACAAGTTCCACCAAGCGCAGGTTTTCCTTCATCATTGATCCAGCTTTCAACACAGGCGGTACTTAGCCCTAATTGGGCGCAACGAATAGCCGACACATAGCCTCCAGGACCTGCACCAATAATAACAACATCATATTTTTTCATATTACTTAAGCCTTGAATTTATATTACTATAATTGTAGTAGAAGACGAGACGGATCTTCTAATTGTTGTTTTATGGACACCAAAAACTGAACAGCTTCACGACCATCGATGATCCTATGATCATATGACAGCGCAAGGTTCATCATCGGACGAATAACGACTTCACCATTATCTGCAACAGGACGGTCTTTAATTGCATGCATACCCAATATTGCACTCTGCGGGGGATTTATAATCGGAGTGGATAAGAGTGACCCAAACGTTCCACCATTAGTAATAGTGAATGTACCACCGGTCAAATTATCCATAGTCAATTTCCCATTGCTTGCTTTTTCACCAAAGCTTCTTATTTGAGATTCAATATTAGCAAGCGATAAGGAATCAGCATCACGAACAATCGGTACGACGAGCCCTTTTGGAGAACTGACTGCAATACCAATATCAAAGTAACCATGGTAAACGATACTATCACCATCTACAGATGCGTTAATGACCGGAAATTTTTTCAATGCTTCTATTGCAGCTCGAGTAAAGAAAGACATAAAACCAAGTTTAGTGCCATGTGTTTTCTCAAATTCATCCTTATAACGATTGCGGATATCCATGATTGGTTGCATATTCACTTCATTGAACGTGGTGAGAATGGCGCTTTCATGTTGTGCGCTCAACAGCCTTTCTGCAACACGTTTACGTAATCTAGTCATAGGTACTTTTTCTTCAGGTCTATCACTAATACTATTCATCAGTACAGGTACCGTTACTGTTATTGGAGGGGTATTTATTGACTCAGATTTAGGTGTCATTTTGCTTCCTTCAATATGTCTTAGTACATCTGTCTTTGTAATCCTGTCGGTGTTCGTGGCAATTTCTGCTATATCCAATTTTTGTTCTTTTACCATGTTACGAACGGCAGGACTTAGCTTTGGTAAATCGGTTTCAAAAACTTCCATAGTTTTTGTATCCATTTCGGGCAAAGATTGTTGCGTTGGTTCTGCGATAGGTGGTGCTGATTTAGAAATATTACTTTCAGCTTCTGTATCAATACGAGCAATAACTTCATCGCTACCTACAGTTTCACCGTCATCTCGTAAGATTTCAGAAATGACACCATCATTTAAAGCAGCTACTTCGAGTGTTACTTTATCGGTTTCAATATCTATAAGGTTATCGCCTCGCTTTACCTGCTCGCCGACACGTTTTTGCCAACTTATTAATGTTGCTTCGGCGACAGATTCCGCTAATACAGGTACTTTGATATCAACTAACACGATTTTCTCCTTGATTTATCTACGTAATACGGCGTTAACTTGTTTATGCGTTGTTACTTCTAGCTTACCAATTTGTAAAGCATCAGATACTAATTCTTTTTGTTGAGCAAGATGAATAGACATTAAACCAGTAGCCGGTGAGGCTGAGTAGAAACGACCTGCATATCCAAAGGCATGTTGATCTTTTAAACAACCAATCATTGTTCCTCTGGATTGCATATAGGACCAACTTCCCTGATTCTTAGGTTCTTCTTGTACCCAAACGACTTCTTTTAAATTTGGATATTGACTTATTATGGATCTTACTTCTTCTCTAGGAAATGGATAAAGCTGTTCTATACGAGCAATAGCAATATTGTTAAGGTTCTTTTCACGGCGTTGTTCTAGTAAATCAAAATAAACTTTTCCGCTGCACATAAGTAAACGTGAAACTTGAGTCTTGTTCAGGTCATCAATCTCATCAATCACCGTTTTAAATCTTCCATTGATCAAATCGTCTACTGGCGAAGTAGATGATTTTCTTCTCAACAAGCTCTTCGGACTCATTACGATTAATGGTTTCCGATAAGGACGCAACATTTGTCTTCGTAACATATGAAACATTTGTGCTGGTGTGCTGGGGAAACAGACCTGCATGTTTTGTTCTGCGCAAAGTTGTAGAAAACGTTCAAGTCTTGCTGATGAATGCTCCGGGCCTTGACCATCATAACTATGAGGTAAAAATACGGTTAACCCACAAAAGCGTTCCCATTTAGCCTCACAAGAACTGATAAATTGATCGAATACAACCTGTGCACCATTGGCAAAATCACCAAATTGAGCTTCCCATAAGACTAATGCGTTTGGTTCAGCACTACTATAACCATATTCATAAGCAAGGACTGCCTCTTCTGAAAGTGTTGAGTTAATGACTAGAAAGTTTGGTTGACCATCTTTAATATGTTGTAAAGGTAAATGTGTTTGACCATCTTTCATGTTATGCACAATGGCATGTCGATGAAAAAAAGTCCCACGACCACTATCTTGTCCTGATATACGGATAGGATAGCCATCATCAATTAGTGCCGCGTAAGCCATAGTCTCAGCAAAACCCCAATCCATGGGTAGTTCACCAGCACCCATTTTCTTACGAGAGGTTATGATTTTATCGACTGCCGAGCTTAATTCGAAATCATCAGGAATATTCGTGATCGACGCTGTTAATTTTTCAACATCATCTTTTGTGATGGAAGTATCTATTTTATCAGTCCATTCGGTTCCAATAAATCGCGTAAAGTTGAGCAAATATTTTGGATTTGCATGTTCAGTATGAGTGCCGGCGACACCTTCATTACTTTCTAATGAGTCAATGTAATTTTTAGCAATAGCATTTGTTTGTTCCTGTGTAACGACACCTTCTGAAATTAATTTTTCTGTATATAATTTGCGTACGTTTGGATGTTGTCGAATATGTTGATACATAATCGGTTGTGTAGACATAGGTTCATCAGCTTCACTATGACCATGCTTACGGTAACAAACCATATCTATAACGACATCTTTATTAAACTCCATTCTATAATCAAGTGCGAGTTTCGTGACAAATATGACGGATTCTGGGTCATCACCATTAACATGAAAGATGGGTGCCTGAACCATTTTCGCGACATCAGTACAATACAACGATGATCGCGAATCTAATGGATCACTGGTAGTAAAACCTATCTGGTTGTTGATGATAATATGAACGGTGCCGCCCGTAGAGTAACCGCGGGTCTGTGAAAGATTAAAGGTTTCCATTATGACGCCTTGACCTGCAAAAGCAGCATCTCCATGTATTAAAATAGGTAATACTTGATTATGAAGATGATCTTTACGTCTATCTTGTCTGGCTCGGACGGAACCTTCGACCACGGGATTGATGATTTCCAAATGTGAAGGATTAAATGATAGTGTTAAGTGGACACTGCCACCGGGGGTACTAATATCTGATGAGTAGCCCATATGATATTTCACATCACCCGAACCTTTAATGGTATCAATAGTTTTACCTTCGAACTCATCAAATAATTCACTTGGCCTTTTACCAATAGTGTTGACTAGCACGTTAAGACGGCCACGATGTGCCATACCAATGACCATTTCCTCTATGTGTTGTGCACCACCGGACTGAATAATCTCGTCTAATAGTGGAATGAGTGATTCGCCTCCTTCTATTGAAAATCGTTTTTGACCAACATATTTTGTATGTAGATATTCTTCTAGTGCATTCGCACCAATAATACGATCTAGTATGCGTATACGCTGTTCTTTATTAAAATTCGATGTGCCAAGTGGTTCTTCAAGACGTTTTTGTATCCAACGTTTTTGTTCAGTTTCGTTGATATGCATGTATTCAGCACCAATTGATCCACAATACGTTGTTTTAATAATATGAACTATTTCACGGAGTGTGATTTCAGCAGAAGCGAAGAGCGAGCCTGTATTAAAACTCTTGTCCATATCTTCTTCAGTCAGTCCATGGAAAGCTGGGTCAAGCTCAGGGATATCAGGTCTTTGATATTGTTTTAGTGGGTCAAGATCACTTTGACGATGACCATTAAAGCGATGTGCATTAATTAGTTGTAAAACAGCAGTTTGTTTTTTGTGCGATGCAGTCTCAGCTGTTGGTACTTGCTCTTTAGAACCCTGACGAGATACTGATGAAGTATTGACATAAGCTTGCTGTATAGGACTATGGGCAACATCACTACTTTTCTCACTATTTTGCAGAGAATCAAAATAAATACGCCATTCTGGCTCGATACTTTCAGGATTGTTCAGATAAATTTCGTATAAATCCTCCACAAACCAAGCATTCCCACTGTATAAGCATGAGGGTATTATATTTTTCATCATTTATTCCTTAAAATTCTTGTTATATTTTACTCTGAATCAAAGTGATGTTTACGCAAAAAAACAGGAATAATCCTGCCTCTTATCTCAATTCGTATAATCAAAATAGATATCACGTCTAACTATAAGATTTAACGAATATAATTCCTATAATTTTAGACTATTTTTTCAATAAATCAGTACAATACTCGTGCATAAATTGAGCCGTAATATTACAACTGATCTTGCTGCAATGCCATAAACGCCTGTATGCTTAACCAAATTATTTAAATCATCATTACAAACAATAAGAAATATCTAAGGGAGAAGTTTAATGGCTGATACAGTCACTATCACTGACAATCGCACTGGGAAAAAAGTGGAATGTCCCATTTTAACTGGGGTTTATGGTGCGCCAGTAATTGATACGAAAACACTCTATAAAGAACTTGAGGTGTTCACTTTTGATCCGGGTTTTACAACTACTGCAGCATGTAAAAGTGCAATAACATATTTGGATGGAGAAAAAGGCATCTTGCTTCATCGCGGGTATTCAATTGAAGAACTTGCTAAGAATAGTTCTTATCTCGAGGTTTGTTATTTATTACTCTATGGAGAACTTCCAACTGAAGATCAATTTGATACTTTTCGCGGGCATTTGAATAAACGCAATATGGTTCATGAGCACCTTGAACGTTTTTACACTGGTTATCTTTATGATGCACATCCAATGTCTATGTTGATTGGTGTCACGGGTGCGTTATCATCTTATTATCATGAAGCGATGGATATACATGACCCTCTTGATCGTGAACTAACTGCAATTCGTGTTATTGCAAAGATGCCAATATTAGCGGCACACTGCTACAAACATTCTGTTGGACATCCATTTGTCTATTCTAGAAATGATCTGGGTTATGTTGAGAATTTTTTAAATATGATGTTTTCAGTACCTATGCGTGAATATACCCCAAATTCTACTGCGGTTAAGGCACTCAACTTAATGTTAATTTTGCATGCAGATCATGAGCAGAATGCATCAACCTCGACTGTGCGTCTGGCAGGTAGCGCCGAGGCTAATCCTTTTGCTTGTGTTGCAGCAGGCATCGTTACACTTTGGGGAAGTGCCCATGGTGGTGCAAACGAAGCCGTTTTAAAGATGTTGGCTGAAATTGGTACTGCCGATAATATTCCGAAGTTTATTGCACGTGCGAAAGATAAAAATGATAATTTTAAATTAATGGGTTTTGGACATCGTGTTTATAAAAACCATGATCCACGTGCGACAATTATTCGTCAGGTTTGTCATGATTTACTAGAAGAAATAGATACTGTTGACCAACCAACATTTGAAATTGCGATGGCGCTTGAAGAGATTGCTTTAAAAGATGAATATTTCATCGAACGTAAGCTTTACCCTAATGTTGATTTTTATTCAGGCATAATTTTGAAGGCGTTAGGAATTCCAACTTCTATGTATACAGTTATGTTTGCATTGGCGCGATCTGTAGGTTGGATAGCACAATGGTTGGAAATGATGGAAGACTCTGATTTTAAAATTGGTCGTCCGCGACAATTGTATGTTGGTAAAGAAAAACGCAATTATGTTTCTATCGACAAACGCAAATAATCTATTCAAATTAAATAATAAAGATTCAAAGGAGAATTAAGAAAATGAAACCCCCTGTTCGTGTTGCAGTCACAGGTGCTGCTGGTCAGATTGGCTATTCATTGTTGTTCCGAATTGCTTCCGGGCAAATGCTCGGACCGGACCAACCTGTTATTTTGCAACTTTTGGAAGTCACTCCTGCCATGAAGGCATTAGAGGGGGTGGTTATGGAGATTGAGGATTGTGCATTTCCTCTCTCAGCTGGTTTTGTTTTGGCAGATGATGCCAATACGGCATTTAAAGAAGTTGATTACGCTCTGTTAGTGGGTGCCAAACCACGTGGCCCGGGCATGGAACGTGGTGACTTACTAGAAGCAAATGGTGGCATTTTTAAAGTTCAAGGACAGGCATTAAATGCAAATGCTAGTCGTGATGTAAAAGTATTAGTTGTTGGCAATCCAGCTAATACAAATGCGCATACAGCAAAGTTAAGCGCACCTGATTTAAATTCACGCAACTTTACTGCGATGACGCGTCTTGATCATAACCGCGCACTAGCACAATTAGCTGCGAATACTGAATCACAAGTGAGTGATATTAAAAAGATGACGATTTGGGGTAATCATTCGACGACGCAATATCCTGATATTTCTAATGCAACGGTCGCAGGAAAACTAGCTAAAAACATGGTCGATTTTGATTGGTATAAATGCCAATATATTCCTCGTGTTGCAAAACGTGGAGCAGAGATTATTGATGCTAGAGGTGCATCTAGTGCCGCATCAGCAGCCAATGGTGCTGTTGACCATATTCGCGATTGGGTTCTAGGCACCCCTGAAGATGATTGGGTCAGTATGGGTGTTCCAAGTGATGGTAGTTACGGTATTCCAGAAGGTTTGGTTTATTCTTTTCCTGTTACTTGTAGTAATGGCGATTATTCAATCGTTCAGGGTTTAGAAATCGATGAATTTAGTCAATTAATGATGAATGTCACACAAAATGAACTGGAAGAAGAAAGAGATGCAGTAGCAAGGATACTCTAAAACAGTATTTATCTATTTAAATAAGAAGGCCGCTCAACGGCCTTTTTCTTATCTTAAAGAAATGATAGGCCAGCCTTTAGATTGAGCTACTTTTTTCAATTTTTCGTCAGGGTCAACAGCTATAGGATTGTCGACAACTGATAATAGCGGAATATCATTATGCGAATCGCTATAAAACCAGACTTCTTCAGGTGTTTTATCTAACTTGGCGAGCCACTGGTGGAAACGTATTACTTTGCCTTTAGCGAAAGAAGGCGTACCTTCTATCCTACCAGTATATTGCCCATCTACTAATTCTGGTTCACACGCAATTAATATGTCAATATTAAATTCATCTGCGATAGGCTGAGTGATAAATCGATTAGTTGCGGTAATGATTATTAGTTCATGACCTTTTCGGCGATGTTCTTCAATTAGTTCATTTGCTTTTGGTAAAAAAACAGGCCTTATTTTTTCTTCTATATAGTTTTTGCGCCAAGTCTCCAGCAAAGTTTTGTCATTTTCAGCCAAAGTTTTTAGTTGAAATTTAAGAAATGCGTTAATATCAAGCTTACCATCCAAATAGTCCTGATAGTATTTTTCGTGTTCAAGTCTGTAAATTTCCGAATCAATATATCCATGGTCACTCAAAAAATCGCCCCATAAACAATCGCTGTCACCTGCTATTAATGTATTATCTAAATCAAATAGTGCAAGTTTCATAATAGGGGCCAATATCATTAAGTGTCAAAGGTAGCTAGTCTAAAAGTTATTGTAAATAAGGCAAATATTTCCATAGAGTTTGCTTGTTTTGTTCTATTATTGGAAAATTATATGATATTTATAGCGGTAAACGACGAGTGATTGATTCAGAAGGTTTTAGGGCCAACGTTGGTATCATACTGACAAATGATCTAGGGAGGGTTTTTTGGGCGCGTCGATTGGGCATGGATGCGTGGCAATTTCCTCAGGGAGGCATTAAAAAAGACGAACCACCTAAATTAGCTATGTATCGTGAGTTGAAGGAAGAAACAGGTTTAGACAAAAAACATGTTGAAATAATAGACTTTACAGATAATTGGTTGAAATATTGGTTGCCAAAACGATTTATTCGTCATAACACCTATCCTTTATGTATCGGTCAGAAACAGATCTGGTATTTACTAAAGCTCGTTGTCGATGAAAGTTATGTAAATCTAACATATTCTGATGAACCAGAATTCGACAAATGGAAATGGGTTGATCTATGTGATCCAATTAATGAAGTCGTTTCCTTCAAACGTAATGTCTATGAAGAGGCCATCAAGCAATTTGCTCCCTTCATTATCACAACAGGATTTAGGAAAAAATACTAAATTAGGACTATTACTGACCTTGCATCGCTTTATAACGCATTACGTTAGATAATAATTTATTTGCCGACTTATTATTAATACTACCTATAAACCGTCTCATTGCTTCAGGCGGATAACCCCCAAGTAATAATTGATCATAAAGATTTTCAAGATGAATAGCGCATTTTTTCATTGAATGGTCAGCGATAACTCGTGCATCTGGCTGTGACTGAAGCTGACTCATAGCAAATTCATTTAAACATTCATTATATTCGGCTGACGATTCACTTACCTTTTGATATTCTTCCTGAGTCATTTGTCCAGACGTTTTATATTCCGCATGAACATTGAGACTCAATATAGATAATAATGAAGCCAGATAAAAATAAAGTTTAGGGCACATGATATTTCCTCAGATCAATTAATTTCATACATAAGAACAACAATAGCATGAAAAATTCAATTCTCTATACTTCGGAGCTGTTAAGCCCTGCTTATGTCTATGACCAAGTCAGTATTCTTGGTGTACTTGATAAACTCGTTAATTTGAAAGAAAAAACAGCTTGTTTGCCTTTATATTCAATCAAGTCGGCAAATATGATTGGATTGCTTGAGATTATTAAACCTTATGTCTCAGGATTTTCCTGTAGTTCATCATTTGAAGCGCAACTCTCAGCAGAAGTGTTAGAACAGAGGCAAACAATACATATAACAACACCGGGTTATCGACATGATGAATGGGATAATATTATTGAGTTATGCGATTTTGTTACTTTGAATTCGATAAACCAATGGGAAACTATTGCAAAAAAAAAGAGTGTAAATACAAGTCTTGGTATTCGACTTAATCCAGAATTATCGTTTGTTAATGATGAAAGGTACGATCCTTGTCGTCCAGATTCAAAATTAGGCATAACATTTAAACAACTTGCTATAGCGAATTTAAGACAAGAATTAGATTGGGAATGTATAAAAGGTGTGCACCTACATAACAATTGCGAATCAATAGATTATGAAGAATTAAAACAGAGCGTGGAAAAAGTCATGACAGGTCTTTCAGAATTTAATCTAAAATTGAAATGGATAAATCTGGGTGGAGGCTATCTGTTAAATGATGAAACGGATCTAACCCCGCTAGAAGCCACTATTAAATGGCTGCAAGATGAATTTAATGTTGATGTGTATCTCGAACCAGGTAGGGCAATTACTGCTGAAGCAGGTTATTTAGTTTCTACTGTTATTGATATTATAAAAAGCAAAAATAAAATAATTGTAGTTCTCGATACAACAATAAATCATTTGCCGGAAGTATTTGAATATCAATATCAGCCTAAAATAATGACTGCATCAGATAGCGGCAAGTATGAATATCGTCTAGTGGGTTGTAGTTGTCTAAGTGGTGATTTATTTGGAGATTACTATTTTGATAAAAAGATTGAGATAGGTAGCCGTGTTGTGTTTGAAAATATTGGTGCGTATATGCAAGTCAAAGCTAATATGTTTAATGGGATTAATTTACCAGCAACATACTTGTTGTGTAGAGACAAAAAATTAAAATTGATTAAAAAAAATGATTATGAAACATTTCGCGATCGCGTATAACCAATAATATTAATCGCTAATGGACTTCTATTTGCACTGTAAGAATTGTCGTAAAGTATTATCCACATACGGTAACATATGACGGAAATGATTGTTTATGTTCGTATCACAAACTTGGAATTTTAAAATATTAAATGTTATCTGCTAGTAAAGTACTATTTTTAGCCTTTTTTGAAATCTGTCGCTTTAATAAAGGGCCTCAGGACATACCTGCATCTAAAAATTTATTAACACTTTGTTTAGTTGTATATGGCTTGTTGTCGGTTCAGTTAACGGTATTTTCCCAGCCAATAGAGAAAGCTGTTTTAGCAGGTATTCTGGAAGTCGCTTTGATAATTATTTTTTCTTTAGCATTATTACAAATAAGTGGAAAAATAGAACGTTGGGTGCAGATGGTTACAGCTTTGACTGGTACTGGGATTATTATTAGTATTTTAGCAATACCCCTATACTTTTTTATCGGTATCGGTATCGATGAGGGAGATATGGTGGCCTCTGGGGGAGTTAATATATTAGCTTTATTGTTCTTGACAGTATTAGCATGTTGGAATATCTGCATAATGGGACATATTTTGCGACATGCGATAGGTGTTAATATGTTCTCGGGAATTATATTAGCTATTTCTTATCTCTGGATTGTTTACAGTTTCACCTCAGCTATCATGCCTATGAAAGCAAGTTAATGAATCTTCATATCTTAGGGATTTGTGGCACATTTATGGGAGGCGTGGCACAGATAGCACGTTCTTTAGGTCATCAGGTCACTGGATCTGACCAAAACGTTTATCCACCAATGAGCGATCAACTCACAGCTTTGGGTATTGAACTCATGAATGGTTATAAACCAGAACATCTTGAACCAACGCCAGATTTG
>CAJJDJ010000037.1 GCA_905182825.1 Thiotrichaceae bacterium UBA7359 | reverse complement strand
AATGTTAATGGGCAAATCGGTAAAGGTATAACGGCAAAAGATATTGTCCTTGTAGTTATCGGTGAAATTGGAACAGCTGGCGGCACGGGTTACTCGATCGAGTTTGGTGGTGACGCCATACGTGCTTTGTCGATGGAAGGTCGAATGACTGTATGTAATATGAGTATTGAAGCGGGTGCTCGAGTTGGGCTTATTGGCGTCGATCAAACCACTGTTGACTATGTTAAAGGTCGGCCCTATTCACCCAAAGGCGAAGAATGGCAACAGGCTGTTGTGTTATGGAATAAGCTTCAAAGTGATAAAAATGCACGATTTGATAAAATTATTGAGATTGATGCATCGAATATTGAACCACAAGTAACCTGGGGGACTTCTCCCGAAATGGTTGTGTCCGTTAATGATGATGTCCCCAATCCTGCTCATATAGATGATGTTACAAAACGTGAAGGAATAGAGAATGCGTTGCGTTATATGAACTTAGTTCCGGGCACTGCAATGACGGATATTAAAGTGGATAAAGTGTTTGTGGGTTCATGTACTAATTCGCGCATTGAAGATTTACGTGCCGCGGCTAGCATTGTCGAAGGAAAAAAAGTTTCTAGTGATATAACATTAGCGATGGTTGTGCCTGGCTCAGGTTTGGTTAAAAAGCAGGCTGAAGACGAAGGCTTGGCTGATATCTTTATTGAGTCTGGATTTGAATGGCGTGAACCCGGTTGTTCAATGTGCTTGGGTATGAATCCAGATCAGCTTGAGTCTGGTGAACGTTGTGCGTCGACTTCTAACCGTAATTTTGAAGGACGGCAGGGGCAGGGGGGACGAACACATTTAGTGAGTCCGAGTATGGCCGCAGCAGCAGCTATTGCTGGTCATTTTGTTGACGTTAGAGATTTATAAGGAAACCTCCATGGAAGCATTTAAAAATTTTACGGGTATTATCGTTCCTATAGATCGATCTAATGTGGATACCGATGCAATTATTCCTAAGCAGTATCTAAAATCGATAAAGCGTAGTGGTTTTGGTCCTAATTTATTTGATGATTGGCGTTACTTGGAACAAGGTCATTCAGTCTGTGAGAATGAATCGCGTGCAATAAATCCTGATTTTATTTTGAATCAATCACCTTATGACAAAGCGGAACTCTTGCTTGCAAGAGAAAACTTTGGTTGTGGTTCTTCCAGAGAACATGCTGTTTGGGCATTAAATGATTTTGGTATCAAAGTTGTGCTGGCGCCAAGTTTTGGCGATATCTTTTATAACAATTCATTTAAGAATGGGTTTTTACCCATTCTTTTAGCAGAAGATGAGATAGAGGCTCTATTTATCTCTGTTAATGCACAAAAAGGACTTAAAGCAACAGTCAACCTTGAAGAACAAATGGTTGAAACTGAGGTAGGCAATAAATATTTATTTGATATTGCCGTTGGGTTGAAAGATCGTTTACTGAAAGGATTGGATGATATCGGACTCACTTTGGCACAATCCGATGAGATTCGGCGTTATGAAAAGGAGAGGGCAAAAATAACACCTTGGATGTTTCAAGGGGTTTGATTACATGGATGTAATCAATGCGTCTTGAATATAGAGGGTATTCTACTTGTGTTAAAGCAGTAACTTGGATATCGAGAATAAGTTAAGAAATCTCGTCAAAGAGTCAGGTTTGAGCAAAAAAAAGGAATATTGAAATTTTGTAAAGTGATTAAGTCTTTCCATAATCAACATAACACTCACTGAAAGTCTAAGACTCATCAGTTAAGAGTAACTTCGCTTACATGCGACATAACCTATATTAGGTCTTGTTGTTCTATGCTATTGTATTTATTGATGATATTTACGATTATTTTAAAGTTTACCCATTGAACATGAAAAAGGTAATGATTGATTATGGTGAAAGATAATTTTGATTCTGATGTTATAGATGATTTTGGGGACGAGTGGGATGCCTATGACCAATCTACAGTTGATTCTAATGAATTAGAAAAACAGTTTTTAGACTACTTTAAATTATTTTCATGGGATGAAAGCATTGTTAATGGAACTGGTGCTGATTTTGGTTGTGGTTCAGGTCGATGGGCAAGATTTGTTTCAGATAGAGTAAAGTCACTTATATGTATTGATGCTAGTCAGAAGGCGGTAAATGTATCAAAAAAAAATTTAGCAGATAAGACTAATTGCCAAGTTATGTTGGCTAAAATTGATGAATTATCGATACCAGACAGTTCTCTCGATTTTGCTTATTCTTTAGGGGTACTTCATCATCTTCCTGATACGGCTGAAGCAATAAAAAACTGTACTGATAAATTAAAATCCGGTGCGCCATTCCTTATCTATCTTTATTATGCATTTGATAATCGTCCTAAATGGTATTCATTAGTATGGAAATGTTCAGATTTTTTCAGAGGTGTGATTTGTAAATTACCTTTTCTCATCAAATGTCCGGTGACAAATATCATATCAATGCTGGTGTACTACCCGCTGGCGAGGTTTGCTTTACTAATGGAAAAAATTGGAATCAGCGTCAATAATATTCCTCTCTTTGAATATCGAGCTAAAAGCTTTTATACAATGCGGACAGATGCACTTGATCGATTTGGTACGCGTTTGGAACAGAGATTTACACGTGTGCAAATAGAGAAAATGCTGGAACAAGCGGGATTGGTTGATATTACATTTTCAGATATTGCCCCATATTGGTGTGCTTTGGGTATTAAAAAATAATCACACTCACATTCACTAAAGAATTAATTCATGACAATAAAAACACGTTTTGCCCCTAGTCCTACTGGTTTATTACATATTGGCGGTGTACGAACCGCTTTATTTTCATGGTTATATGCCAGACATCATAAAGGACAATTTGTACTAAGGATTGAAGACACTGATCGTGAACGTTCAACAGATGAAGCGTTACAGGTTATTTTAAATGGCATGGCATGGCTGGGGTTATCGCATGATGAAGGCCCGTATTATCAGACGCAGCGATTTGATCGATATCTGGAAGTTATTAATGAGTTGTTAGATAAAGGGCATGCATATTATTGTGAATGTTCTAAAGAACGATTAGAACAGATTCGTGAAACTGCAATGTCTCGAGGTGAAAAGCCACGTTATGATGGTAGATGTCGGTCATTAAATCTATGCAAGGGAAAAACGGTTATAAGATTTAAAAATCCTATTGATGGAGTTGTTACGTTCAAAGATCAAGTACAGGGAGATATGGTTTTTGAAAATAAGGAACTTGACGATTTGATCATTGCACGTTCGGACTTGTCCCCAACATATAATTTGACCGTTGTTGTAGATGATATGGACATGGGAATTACTGAAGTGATTCGAGGAGATGACCACCTCAACAATACACCGAGACAAATTAATATATTCAGTGCTTTAGGTGTTAAAGCACCTACTTACGCACATATCCCAATGATACTGAGCCCAGAAGGCAAAAAATTGTCTAAACGAGATGGTGCTGCCAGTGTCCTACAGTATCGCGATGATGGAATTTTACCTGAAGCCTTGTTAAATTATTTGGTTAGACTGGGTTGGTCTCGAGGTGACCAGGAAATATTCTCGATTGACGAAATGGTCTCTGCATTTGATATCAAGGACGTTAACAAGTCAGCTTCTAGTATCAACTCAGAAAAATTGCTATGGTTAAACCAACACTATATTAAGCATGCTGACAATAAATTACTTTCAAAACCATTGACTGACTTATTTGAGGTTATGAATATTGATATAGAAAATGGTCCCAAATTAGAAGATTTGATAGAAGTTCAAAAGCATCGTACTGAAACACTAATGGAAATGGCTGAGCAAAGCACACTTTTTTATAATACTTTTGAAGAGTACGATGCCAATGCAGCAAAAAAGCATCTTCGACCAGTAATGTTGGAACCCTTAAAAGAACTCTATGATTCATTGAGCGATTTAAGTGAATGGGATAATAAAAACATTAAGGATGTTATAGAGAAGATGGCAAAAGATCTTGATATAAAGATGGGTAAACTCGCACAACCTTTGCGGGTCGCTGTAACCGGGGCAGGTGTCTCTCCTAGTATTGACGACACATTAAGATTGTTAGGGCAGGAGAAGAGCTTGATAAGGCTACGAAAAGGGATCGAGTTTATTGAAAATCGTAGTTCGTCTTGACACTGATAATAGTGTCAAGTACAGTCGCCGCCTGTTGTTATTTCACGGTTTATGCCGGGGCTATAGCTCAGCTGGGAGAGCGCTTGCGTGGCACGCAAGAGGTCGGCGGTTCGATCCCGCCTAGCTCCACCAATTTGTAAATTTGTAGGCTGTTTTTGGACATATTAATATTGTCCCCATCGTCTAGAGGCCTAGGACACTGCCCTTTCACGGCGGCAACAGGGGTTCGAATCCCCTTGGGGACGCCATTTAACTTCGGCAAATCATGTTCATGTCATCAAAAAGTTAAAGGTACAGTTATGAAAAAAATAATAGCGGTTCTACTACTCACCCTTCCATTATTGGCTCTTGCTGATTATATGGATGGTTTCTATATGGCCATAAAAGGTGGCGTGTCAAATACAAGAAATGCAGGGCTTACTACCTTTGTAACATCAAGAACTCTTGTCATCTTCAAGTTTAGGTAAAGGCCATGTGGGCGGGTTTAGTGCTGGTAAATATGTGACAGATAACTTCAGACTTGAACTTGAAGCAACGCGAAGAAGCGGTTATGACTATGATAGTACCGTATTCCTCACTCAAGCTCATGTGGACGATAATATAGTTCAAACAAATTATAATGCGAAGCTAAATACTAGAAGTTTATTTATTAATGGTTTTTACGACTTTCGTTCCTTTTCATTGGGTTACACATCTATTAAGCCCTATTTAGGTGGTGGCATTGGTGTTTCAAGAAATAAAATGGACGATGTTTAGAATTCGCCGGCGATTTTCCGGGCGGCGCGACCTTTCCAGTTACTAGCGCTGGTGATACAACCGTAGATTTTGCCTTTAAATTAACCGCGGGAATGTTCGTAACTTTAACGGAAAAGATATCCCTTTCTATTGATTACCAATATGTTGATTTAGGCGCATACAAAGGTGGTTATGAAATCTTGCGAAGAGGAAACGTTATAGCAGTCCAAGCATCACCAATTGTCGGCGGAGATATTACAAGCGGAGAATTCATGGTGGGATTACAATTTAATTTCTAAAAGAAGTAATAACTCGTGTCAGTATTCGTAATAGGTTCGGCTACAAATATAGATAG
>CAJJDJ010000036.1 GCA_905182825.1 Thiotrichaceae bacterium UBA7359 | reverse complement strand
CCCTTACCTGGCATCATACCCATATCACCAACAAAACCATTGATCGCGTGATCGTAAAGAGTGTCATTACCTTTTTTGATACGTGGGCTCCATGCAACTGCGTCACCTGTCTGAGGAATCATTGATGCAAGTGCAGCAACACCATGACAATTTACACACAGGCCTTCGTACACCGTTTTTCCTGTATCGGTTATTGGAAGTGATACGGGCTCATTTACTGTCTCAGCAGGCGCTGAACGAACTTGACTTACCATATAATCAACCGCTGCTTTAACTTCATCATCTGTGAGATTTGGGTTGCTCCCTCTGGCAGGCATCATACCCATATCACCAACAAAACCATTAATAGCATGAGCATAAAGGATCTCATCATCTTGCTCGATTCTAGCCGCCCAAGCTGCTGCGTCACCTGTTTGTGGAATCATGGCAGCCATTGCCGGTATACCATGACAATTCACGCATAGCCCTTCATATACTGTTTTACCAACATTTCCACTTGCAGGTGCTATATTTGCAACCACTTGCATTTCTTCGCCAGCGGGCGTGACTTGTCCTACTGGAACGGTCAATTTAGCCACTTTTGTTGATCGCATTTTGGCGTCTGCTTCTTCGTCTGAAGCTGCAAATTGAGCAACAACGAAAAACACCACCATCATTATGGCAATGAAGCCAAGCGCTAGTGAAAAATTTTTGAAAAATATTTGATCTTCTTCTTTACTCATCATTCATCCTCAAGGGTGTATTCCAAATTTTCGGAGTTTTTCTATAATTAATTTACAAAAGTATACCTATTGTATGTATCTGAGGGAACACTCAACATATCTGACGACTACTTTTAACTGGATTATAGTTAATTAGGATACGGCCTCTGTTGCTTCGTTGCGAACATCTTCGTAGTCAAAGTCGTCTATAATCAATTAAATTAATGTTTCATTGTCGGACGTATGCGTAGAGTAAAATAAACAATAGCTATTATTACTTAAATTCTATTTTAAGCGCATTCTGAGATAAACTTAACAATAAGCGACTAAAATTCACATAGTCGTCACATAATTAGTTGTGTAATATTTTATGTTTAAAATACAATCGATATAAGTAATGTCTGCAAATAATGAAGGTCATCTACTACTCATAGAAGACCATCATGATATCGCCGAAATGGTATGTGAGTATCTTGAACGAAGCGACTACATCATGGATCATGCCGCCGATGGCCTAACCGGCTTACACTTTGCTGTAAATAATGATTACGATGCTATTATTCTTGATCTTATGTTGCCTGGTCTTGATGGTATTGCTCTATTAGAAAAAATACGTAATGAAGCAAAATGTGATGTGCCAGTATTGATATTGACCGCCAGAGACACATTACAGGATAAGGTTGCCGGACTAGATGCCGGAGCCGATGACTATTTGATTAAACCATTTGAGATTAAGGAACTGGAAGCGAGAGTAAGGGCCTTAATACGTCGACAACGTGGATTAGTGGCTCCAGAAAAGTTACAGGTTGCTGATCTCATATTTGATAGCGGCACGATGTTAGTTTCACGTTCTAATACACCAATCAAATTGACACCGATTGGAATTAAAATATTGAAGATTCTTATGCATGCCTCTCCGCGTGTAGTAAGTAGGCGCGAGATTGAACGTCAAGTTTGGGGAGATATTTTACCCGATAGCGATACTCTTCGCAGCCATATTTATAATCTTAGAAAATCACTTGATAAGCCTTTTGAAAAACAATTAATTGAGACTATGCAAAATACAGGTTTCAGAATGGTTGACTCAGATGGCGACTAATAGAGGGATTAATCAACGCTTACTACAAGTATTTTTAGTTCAAGCTGTGTTTATAAGCCTAATTGCTCTTTTAGGCGTTTATGCCGCTCGTTTTGTTATAGGGGATATTTTAATTCAAAGGGCTTTGGAGAACGAAGCATCGCATTATTGGGCGATGTATGATGAAAATAGTTTTAGTCCGAGGCCTAATACATATAACTTAACTGGTTATATTAAAACGATGGATAAAGATGTTCCGACTGAGTTTATAAGTCTTGGTCTAGGTTTACATAAAATTATGAATAGTAATTCAGACCTAAACATCGTGCATGTCTCAGAACATAAAGGTGAAATTCTTTATCTCGAGTTCGATGGTGATCAGGTTAGTAAATTGGCTTTGTTTTTTGGTGTGTTCCCACTTGCACTCTTTCTTATCATTATTTATCTGTCTGGCTGGACAACATACCGCCTTTTATCACAGGCGGTTTCACCAATAATTAAAATGGCTAAAACACTTGAGGTGTTAGATCCACTAAGCAATGAATTTTCTGAAAAGCTTAAACAAGTATTGCCAGACAATGTTGATCAGGAAGTTGCTATTTTATCTCAAGCATTATCGAAATTATCGGAAAGAATCGAATCGTTTGTTGTTCGCGAACGCAATTTTACTCGTAATGCAAGTCACGAATTACGCAGTCCTATAACCGTGATAAAAATTGCCACGGAGCTTTTATTAGAAGATGATACGCTCAACGAATCTCAGGTTAGACCATTGCAGCGGATCAAAAATAATGCTGCTGATATGGAAGAATTAATCGAGGTCTTGTTGATCCTTGCCAGAGAGTCAGACAGTGCACTTTCTTATGAACCAGTCTGTGTTAACGACGTTGTATCAGAAGAGATTGAAAGGACAAATAATCTTTTAATCAATAAACCAGTAAACGTTTCCGTTGTAGAAAAAAATAAATTGTATGTATTAGGATCAGATAAAGTTCTGTCAGTAATGATTGGCAATTTAATACGAAATGCATTTTCTTATACTGACGAAGGTAGTGTCAATATTACTGTAGCAACCAATGATCTGATTATTGAAGACAGCGGTATCGGAATTGCAAAAGAAGATGTTGAAATAATGTTCAAACCATTTCAACGAGGTAATAATAAACAGCGTGGTGGTTATGGAGTGGGTTTGACCATTGTTAAAATGTTGTCTGAGAGGTTTCATTGGTCTATTAGTGTTGATAGTCAATTAGGTTCGGGTACTAAAGTAAAAATTAATTTTCCGGAGACCTCGTTGGAATAAAATCATGTTTTTTACTTTTTCATATAATTTGCATATCGATTCGACTGACTGTTCACAATCAATGTTATAAATTTAATAATACTAATGATATTTATGAATAAGCGTTCAAAAAAAATAGAGAATATATGCGTTGTCCAGAATATTTGGCGATGGATATCTAACGATAGCTCGTTGTATAAAGATTTAAGTGTCGAAGACAATCTTCAGATCGATGCTTTTAGACTCGCAGTTTTTGTCTCTATGCATATTGCTTGTTTGAGTGTTTTTTATGTGGTTTTTAGTTGGATTGCTGTTTCTCTAATGTTTGCATTATATTTTTTCAGAATGTTTTTTGTTACTGCGTTCTATCATCGGTATTTTTCTCATCGTACTTATACAGTGTCGCGTCCAGTCCAATTCCTAATGGCCTTTTTAGGTTGTACAGCTGGACAGCGGGGCCCGTTATGGTGGGCAGGCCATCATAGAGGCCATCATATAAATTCAGATACAGAAGTTGATCCACATTCGCCAAGGAATGGATTTATGAATAGTCATATGCTTTGGTTCTTACGGCGAGGTAATTTCTCATTACACGAACACCGTATAAAAGATTTGCTTAAATATCCGGAGCTTAGGTTCTTGGAAAAATTTGATTGGGTGCCTTTTTTAATTTTATTTTTAGCATGTTATCTCTTAGGTAGCTTTCTGGCGGTGCATTTTCCTGCTTTGAATACCAGCGGGCTACAACTTCTAGTATGGGGAGGATTTGTGTCAACAGTCGTTCTCTATCATGCCACCTACACTATTAATTCATTGGCACATGTCTACGGTAACCGTAGATTTGAGACAAATGATGATAGTCGAAACAACATTTGGTTGGCTTTTTTAACTCTTGGCGAGGGTTGGCATAATAATCATCATCGTTACCCGGTTGCAACACGTCAAGGTTTTTATCGTGGCGAAATAGATATCAGTTTTATTTTGATTAATTTTCTTGCTGCGATTGGTTTAGCTAAAGATCTAAAACCAGTACCAATATATATTATGGAAGAAGGTCGACGACAATGAAGATGGCTATAGTCGGCACCGGTATCTCCGGTCTAACAGCCGCATATATGTTGCAGGGCGATCATGACGTGTATGTATTTGAAGCTAATAATTATATTGGCGGGCATACTAATACAATTATTGTTAAAGAAGAGAATAAAAAAATACCCGTTGATACTGGTTTCATTGTTTTCAATAAGAGGAACTACCCAAATTTGTGCAGATTATTTGATGTCTTGGGTATAGAGAGTCGTGAATCAGACATGAGCTTCAGCGTTCATTGTGAAAAGACGAATCTAGAATATAATGGTAGTGATTTTAACCGCGTTTTTAGTCAGCGGAGCAATATTTTTAACCTAGAATTTTGGCGAATGTTGAAAGACATCATGCGGTTCAATAATGAATCACCCGTGACATTGCGTAATGGTATTGATGACAGAATTACTGTTGCTGAATTTGCAAAGATGAATAAATACTCTGAGAAGTTTATTGAATATTATCTAATTCCTTTAGGGGCCTCTTTATGGTCCAGCCCAGCAGCAGAATTTCGTAGCTTCCCTATCAAGTTTGTTCTGGAGTTTCTAGATAACCATTGTATGTTACAAGTTAATAGTCGTCCACAATGGCGAACTGTGATAGGAGGCTCATACAAATATATAGAGCCACTGATAAAAGGTTTTCGTGAAAAGATTTATTTAAATAAAGGTGTGACTAGTGTAACTCGAAAAAATAATCAGGTTGAATTGGTGCTAAGCAATGGAACAATTGAATTATTTGATGAGGTTATTCTGGCAACACATGCTGATACCAGTCGCCGTCTCGTAAAAAATATTGAGCCTGAAGAAGATAAGATGTTGAAGCTTTTTAAGTATCAATACAATGAAGCAGTTCTGCATACCGATACTTGTGTTCTCCCAGACAATAAAAGGACTTGGGCAAGTTGGAACTATAGGATACCAGTGACTGAAAATAATTATGCTTCAGTAAGCTATAATATGAACATGTTACAGGGTATCGAGAGTGATAAGACTTACAACGTGTCACTTAATCAATCTGATCAAATTGATAAGAATAAAATAATTCAACGCATCGGTTATTACCATCCAATATTTCAACCTGGTAGAGATTTTGTACAGTCTCAGCATGACAAGTTAATCCGACGCCGAGGAATTTCCTATTGTGGTGCCTATTGGGGTTATGGGTTTCATGAGGATGGTGTGCGAAGCGCACTAGCAGTATGTGCTAATTATGACCAGACATTAACGGTATGAATAGTTGCATCTACGAAGGGTTGGTGTCTCATAATCGATTATCACCACATAATCATTATTTTTGCTATAGCTTATACATGATGTATCTCGACTTAGACGAGTTGCCAGAGCTATTCGATGCCAATCCATTGTGGTCATCGAAACGTCCTGCCTTAGCATGGTTTAGACGAAAAGACCATGTTGGCGATAACAACGCACCATTGGGTAAAAGTATACGGCAGATTATCAAAAAAGAAACAGGGCGAGAACATTCGGGTGCTATTCGGTTGCTTACTCACTTACGTTATTTTGGTTATTGCATGAATCCTGTGAGTTTATATTATTGCTGGAATGATGAGGATAACGAACTCGAATATATCGTTGCTGAGGTTCATAACACGCCATGGGGAGAAACTCATTGCTATGTCCTTGATAAATCTCAATCGGAGCATGGCTCTGATGTCTATTCTTTTTTAAAATCATTTCATGTCTCACCATTTATGGAAATGGATCATGTTTATCAATGGCACTTACCAAAACCAGATGAAAATTTGATGGTTAATATGAATAGTATAAAAGATAATAAAAAATATTTTAATGCCACTATGAATTTAAAAAGACAAAGAATCACTAGCTTTCAACTTAGTCGGGTATTGTTTGTATACCCATTCATGACGATAAAAGTTATTAGTACTATCTATTTGCAGGCCATGAAGTTGTGGATAAAGAAAACACCTTTCTATTCTCATCCAAAAAATTTAACGCAAGAGAAAATTAAATGAGATCTACGATATTAAAATCAGATGAACTTAAAACCACAAGTTCGCTAAATTTTTTTGTTAGGTATGCAAAAAGAATAATACGAAAAAAAATTAGTGGTCTGGCTTCTGGCTGTATTGCAATTAAAGATGAAATTGACGTGTGGCAAACCGATGATAGTCGTGACCCTGACTTTACAATAGAGATTCACGATCTACGTTTTTATTTAGATATGTTATTGGCAGGCAGCAATGGTGCAGCGAGTGGATATCGAGATGGCTACTGGTCATGTGATAATTTAGTCGGTCTATTTCAACTGATGGTAAGAAACCTTGATGATACTGATAAACTTGAGAGTGGTTTAGCTGTGCTTGGTAATTGGTGGCTACGTCGCAGACATAAAGCTAGAAATAATACGCGTCAAGGTAGCCAGAAGAACATTCAAGCGCATTATGATCTCGGGAATGATATGTTCCAATTGTTTTTGGATAAGACGATGACTTATTCTTCAGGCATATTTCTTAACGAAGAATCAACGCTTGAAGAAGCTTCAGTTGAAAAACTTGATCGAATTTGTCGCAAACTCGAGCTACAAACGCATCATAAATTAATTGAGATAGGTAGTGGTTGGGGTAGTTTCTCGATTCATGCAGCAAAAAAATATGGCTGCCACGTAACAACAATTACAATTTCAGAAGAACAATACAGCCTTGCTAAATTACGAATAGAGAAGGAAGGGCTGACTGATCTTATTGATATAAGACTTTGTGATTATCGTGATCTGACCGGCGAGTTCGACAAACTAGTATCAATAGAAATGATTGAAGCTGTCGGTGATGAATTTTTGCCGGCGTACTTTTCTAGTTGCGCATCACTATTAAAAGAAAATGGCCAAATGTTAGTTCAGGCTATTACGATGCCAGACCAGCGATATAAACAATATCTAAAGACATCCGACTTTATTCAACAGTTTATTTTTCCTGGTAGTTGCGTACCGTCTTTAAACGCGATGCTTGATGCTGTCGCCGAGGCAACTGATTTACGTGTTAATTATGTGGAAGATTTTGGTCTAGATTATGCTAAAACATTACGTGTATGGCGAAATAACTTTAACGCGAGACTTGATGAAGTAAAATCACAGGGTTATGGGGATGACTTTATACGCTTGTGGGTATATTACCTTTGTTATTGTGAAGCGGGCTTTCTTGAACGCTATACGGGTGTCGTGCACATGGTAATGAATAAACCCGCTTTTAAGAGAGGTACGATTAGTTCAACAAACTAAGACGAATTTAAGCCATGAAAATAACTAATTTTATTTTATTTCAGTTAGCTTGGTTTGTGGCTATTCTTTCGGCTGCGAAAGGAATTGTCTATGTTGGTGTTTTATATACGGTCATATGGATGGTTTTGCATTTGCTGCTGATGACTGAAACGCGAAATGCCGAAATAAAGTCTTTATTATTTGCTGCGTTCATTGGTTATATGTTGGATTCAATCTTAGTAGTCACCGGAGTAATTATTTTCCCCGAGCATACTGCATTGGGAGGCCCTTCTCCACTTTGGATGGTCTGTCTTTGGGTAAACCTTACTATGACTATAAATCTTTCATTATCATGGTTAAAAGGCCGATATGTGCTTGCTGGGGCGATGGCAGCGATTGCTGGCCCATTGGCTTATGTTGGAGGTGAGAAGTTAGGTGCAATTACTCTATTTGGAAATATTTCTATGCTCATTATTTCGATCATGTGGTGTTTTGCTATGCCTTTATTAATTTGGGTGTCAGAAATTTTTACCAGACAACAATTATTTCAAAAACAAATAATTCCACTTAGAATGAGGAAAAATAAATGACGTTAACTGCAATATTTTTAATCGCTTGGAGTTTTAATGCCTTAGTCATGTTGCTGTTATGGATGATGCAATATAAGACTGAGAATGCCGGTATCGTCGATGTCGCTTGGTCATTTTTAACGCCACTGGTCGGCGCTTGGTTAATAGTCATGGATAACGTTGATAATGGAAATCGCCAATGGTTGATTATTGGGCTCGCTCTTTTCTGGGGCTTTCGTTTGGGTGCTTTCTTATACAACCGTGTCATGAATGAGGTTGAAGATGGTCGCTATCGATACATGCGTGAATATTGTGGTAAATATGCACAAGTCGTGATGTTAGTTTTCTTTCAAGTGCAAGCGACATGGACGATATTGTTCGCGCTACCATTTTGGGCCGCGGCGAGAAATAGTAATCCTGAAATTGGTTTATTAGGTATGCTCGGAATATTAGTCTGGATCATCGCTATTGCCGGTGAAATTATCAGCGACCAACAATTACATCGTTTTAGAATGAACCCTGACAATAAGGGCATTGTTTGTGATATTGGATTATGGCGTTATTCACGTCACCCCAATTATTTTTTTGAATGGTTGCAATGGTGGACTTTTGTCTTGATTGGGTACGGAAGTGATTATTGGTGGTTAACCTGGGTAGGTTTGATCATTATCTATATATTCATCACACGGATTACGGGCGTACCCTATACCGAGCAGCAATCTATACGTAGTCGTGGTGATGCATACAGAGAGTATCAAAAAAGTACAAACATGTTTTTTCCCATGCCTCCGAAGAGATCAATATGACCGCCATGGTTAAAAAAAATAATTTTTTTTCGATGCCACTAGTTATTGCTTATGGTGGCTTCCTGATTATGCTAATAGCTGTCTGTTATGGATTATCTTATGGTGATTTTTTTATAGAAGGCGCTGTGTTAATCGATATGACATGGGGCATAGTAACGCTAGTTGATCTTTATTTAGGTTTATTTCTGTTTTGTTTCTGGATTATATGTCGTGAAGAAAATATAACTATCGCTTTGTCATGGTCTGTCTTGATTTTATTACTTGGTAATATGCTGTCTTGTCTTTATTTACTGAAAGTATTTTATGAAGCGCGGGGTAATATGAAAATATTCTGGTTGGGTAGGCATATAAATAATACTTAATTATATGTTTAGAATATTTTTATTAACAAGCCTTCTTTTGTGGATGTCTTCAGCTTTTACTGAAGATGATGTGAACCGAATAGGGTATGCCTATGACATTAATACTAATCAACTACTTTACACAGAAAATCATCATGAGAAGTACAGTGACGGAGTGTTACAAAAAACAGAAGTAATTTACAAGGATCCGGCTGAAAATATCTTTGCTCGTAAGACTGCAGATTTCAGTAATAATCAATTTATGCCTGAGTTTAAATTAGAAAATACACGAACTGGTCATGAAGAAAAAACACGCTTCATAAAAAATAAATATGAAGTTATTTTTAGTGGAACAAAAAGTAAAACTCGAAGAAAATCACAAATAAACTACAAAGACGGCGCAATTAGTGATGCTGGTTTTGATAATTTTATTATTGAGCATTGGGACCAAATTATCGCCGGCAAGGAATTTAAGCGTGACTTTCTTGTGCCGAGCATGCAAAAATTTTTAAGTTTTAGGATATATCAAGATACGATCTTGAATAAAGAAGGTCAATCTTTAAGATTGATAAATATTGAGCCAAACAGTTTCTTTGTCCGAGTTATTGCAGGCAAAATCAAACTTTACTATGACATTGACGAACCTATATTACGAGTTTTTGAAGGAGTTTCAAATATGCGTGATAGTAAAGGTGATAATTATGACGTGTTTATAAAATATGAAGATTTTAAATCATAAATTCTGAGCGTTAATGCATAAGTGTCTTGTCTTTAATATGCTCATTCTGTAATAGTCAGAGTTTCTAAATAAATGAAGCAAACAAACTTGATCATAGGTTGTGGTTATCTAGGTAGAAGATTGCTTAAAGTTCTGCATGGCGAAAGAAACTATGTCGTAAATAGATTTGAACAGAAAAAAGCTATAGATGCGGCTAATGATAATCACCAAATTATTTCAAATATTAATGATAGGCAGTCATGGCATAGCCTAGATGCGCTTTCTGAAGAACAGAGCATCAGAATTTATTTTATGGTGCCCCCAAGCCAAATAGATCGATTGGTTTTTTCCTATTTTATCGAACGACTAAATAAACTTGATATTCAGAATTCCATTTTGGTATCGTCAACTATTGTTTACGGTAATAAAGATAGGATTGTTGATGCCGATAGTGGTGTCAATATAGATAGCGAGAGAGCAGAGCGGCAATGCTTTTTAGAACAAGAATGGTTAGCCGTTATAAAGAGAGGAAGTATTATTCGTTTTGCAGGTATATATGGCCCTGACCGTGTAATTGGTAAAAACGGGATATTAAAAGGTCGCACCATTAATAGTGACCCAGACGGTTGGCTTAATTTAATCCATGTTGATGATGGAGTACAATTATTAAAGTGTATTGCTACAATGGACGAATATGGATCAATTGAGTTAGCTTCGGATGGTAATCCAATCAAACGCAGTGAATATTATTCATTTTTAGCAGATACGTTAGAACAAGCTCTACCTAATTTTAATCACGATAATAATATACGTGGAGTGGGTCGACGTTGTGATAATAGGCTCACTATAATGCGTACAGGTTGGCAACCTGAACACAGCGACTTTCGTAAATCAATTTCTAACTTGATTAAGCAGAATGGAAATTAATCGCATACTTGTTTTCCAACATCTCCGCGTAGAGCATCCTGGTATTTTCCGAGATTTTTTCAAAGAAGATGGAATTGACTGCCATGTGATTGAATTGGACGAAAATCAACAGATCCCTGATTTGAATTATTACGATGCCTTATGGGTCATGGGTGGCCCCATGGATGTTTGGCAAGAATCAGAGTATCCATGGTTGGTTGAAGAAAAAGCAGCGATTAGAAAGGCAGTGAGCGAACTAGGCATGCCGTATGTTGGCATCTGTCTAGGTCATCAATTATTAGCCGATGCACTTGGCGGCGAAGTTGGCTTGGGAGAGCATACAGAGGTGGGTGTTATGGAAATTCATAAGACTGATGCAGGTAAAAGTAGCTCCTACTTGAAAAAGATGCCAAATAAGATAAATTGTTTACAGTGGCACAGTGCTGAAGTAAAGCATGCGCCTATCGGAATGGATATTTTAAGTTATTCGGAGAAGTGCTCGATACAGTCCTTGTCGTCGGGCTCACGAGTCCTAACCATGCAATATCATCAAGAAATCACTGCCTCAGCGATATCTGACTGGAGTACTATTCCAACATACAACTATTTTTTGGGAAAAAGTCGAGGTGAAAATTTTATGAATAAACTTGAACAAGAAGTATTGAAGAATATTACTAACTTTAATAAAACAGCTAGACAATTATACACTAACTGGAAATCAATAATTTAAGAATCTTAATGCGATAATTAATATAAATCGACATGAAGTCACCTTGTGTAAGAAATTGTCGTTTGAATGAGAATAATATTTGCACAGGATGCTTTAGAACAATATCAGAAATAATTGAATGGCCTCAAGCAGATATTGAAAAACGTAAAACCATCTTGCATATGGCTAGGCAACGAAAAAAGGAAATTGACAATCAGTAAAATTTTCAATTTTAACAGACAAGACACCTTTAACTTATTTCAAACTTAATTTTATTTCTTTATTTAATGATACGTCTTTTTTGCGTGATTCCACTACAAGAACTTTCTTGTATTCGATTAGTTTATCCATTAATTTTGCATTACTCGTAGCAAGAATTTCGACGGCTAATAGCCCAGCATTTTTTCCTGCACCAATTGCAACTGTTGCAACCGGAACACCGCCGGGCATTTGTACGATTGATAATAATGAATCCATGCCACTTAATGCTTCAGTTCTAATCGGAACACCAATTACAGGCAAAGGTGTTTGACTAGCAACCATCCCTGGTAAATGTGCTGCGCCACCGGCACCTGCTATAATAACCTTCAAACCTTTTTTATAGGCATTTTTTGCATACTTGGCCATATCATCAGGCGTACGATGTGCTGAAACGACATGTACTTCATGGGGAACTAAAAACTGTTTGCAGATATCTGTAGCTGCTTTTAAGGTAGGCCAGTCTGAATCACTGCCCATGATAATACCTACGAGTGGTTTACTTTGTGATTTCATTTTTGTGCTCCGAAACGAATACATGATGCAGCTTTTGAAGCTATTTGTTCAGCTTCATTAATATCTGAACCTAACGCTGTGATATGTCCCATTTTGCGCCCTATGTTTGTTGTTGTTTTTCCATATACATGTATGTGAGCGCCCTTTACTGCTAGAGCTTTTTCAATGCCAACCGGATAGCCACGTCCTTGCTCTTCTCCAAGCATATTTATCATGACCGCTGCTGGTGCAATCATTTTAGTTGAGCCAAGCGGCATCCCGAGGATTGCTCTTACATGATTTTCAAACTGAGAACATTCACAAGCCTCAATTGTATAATGTCCAGAATTATGTACTCTTGGAGCCATTTCGTTAAGGATAATTTGGTTTTCTTTGCTGAGAAACATTTCGATGCCAAAAGTGCCCACGCCGTCAATAATTTTTACTGCTTTTCGTGCGAGTTCAATCATTGCATCAGAAAGCTCATCGTCAATGCGGGCAGGCGCACGAACGATATGACAAACATGATCTTTCTGTACAGATTCAACTACGGGATAATTGACCATTTTTCCATCTAATCCTCGCGTAACCATTACAGCTAATTCACCAGTAAAATGACAAAAGGCCTCAGCATAGAGTTTTTGATTATTGCCATTCAATTTTGACCAGGCATCATCAATATCTGTTGCATTATTTAAAGTGATATTTCCTTTTCCATCATAGCCATCCCGCCTGGCCTTTAAGACTAACGGCCAGCCAAGCTTATCAGCGAGTTGAAGGATTTCTTCTTGTGAATTGACCGCGGCAAAGGGTACAACTGCTATTCCTGCATCTCTTAAAGCCTGCTTTTGGATCAGTTTATCTTGTACCAGTTCAATCGTTGTGGAAGTTGGATATAGCAGATGACCTGCTTGTTCTAATACTTTTAAACTATTTGCATCAACAAATTCATTTTCCAAAGAGACGACGTCAACCTTCTTTGCGAGATTGAGTAGATTAGATGGATTGTTCCAATCACCATATAAAGTATCTACGGCGAGGGACGAAGATGGTGTTTTTTCTGTTTTTTCTAGGATAACAACCTCGCAACCTAACTTCATTGCGGATAGGCCTATCATCTTTGCAAGTTGTCCACCTCCAACGATTCCAACACGATGGCCGCTAGTAATATGCTTATTCTTAATTTTGTTATAAGTATTTGTCACGCTTTCACTTGCCGCACATTCATAAAAGTTGGCGAATTTAACACAATATGCATAGTAAATCTGTAGTTCTCTGACAGTAGCTGAATTCTTGCATAAATTATGCGTTAAATAGAGTCTTTGTGGATATAATACGATTGAAATATGGCTGTTTAAAACCAATATCTTGGCTATTGATAACCAACTGATCCGATAAAATAATTTAATGAATTCAAAAAAAATTTAAACAGTTGATTTAATTGATAAATATTTTATTTATGAAGTTGGCATATGATCTGCATTATTATTTGTAACAAATATATTAAGTATAAGTTTTATAATTTTAACATGAGGGTACAACGATGAATTGGCAAACACCTGAATATAACGACATTCGTTTTGGTTTTGAAGTAACAATGTACATCAACAATAAGTAAAATATTATTTTAGTAAATAAAAAAGGATCGTAAGGTCCTTTTTTATTGTCCAGAGTTTAGTTGATTTCAATGGGGCCACTAACTATTAGTTGCAGATGAGACTGATATTTGTAGTATTAATTTAAATTTTTCATATAGTTATAAATGAGTGATTAGCTTCAACTTTGCAGGTATTCTTTTGACATAGCTTGTTAAACAGCATCGTCAATTTATTTACATCTGTCTGCTCTATATTATTAAGATTATCAATAGTATTGTGTAGGGAGTTGATTTATTGTATCCAGCGACATCACTCATTAATAACGTCTTCACCATACACAATATACTATTTTTGTTAATGCATCTGTTTAGAACCGCGCTATATTTTTAGCTCATCACTTCATCTGGTCGAAGTATTTTTCACGATATAAAGTTAGTAGTAGATTATTCGTTTGTTTTATTCCCTCTCTCTTCATCAATGAGTTGATTGATGATTTTTAGAACATTCTCAAAACTGCCAGCAGTGGAACCGCTAACCATGTATTTACCGTTGATTATGACTGCTGGGACGCCCGTAAGCTTGTATCGTTGACCCATGACGAAGGCTCGCTTAACTTTGGCCTGAACTTCATCAGATTCGTATATTTTTGTGAATTCGCTTTTATCAACACCATTTTTAACAAAGAATTTCTTGATTGCATCATCGTCATGAATGTTTTTCTTTCGTTTATGTAGTGCATCAAATAATGGCGTGTGAATGGAATCTAAAACACCTAACTTATCTGCGGTGAAGTAGGCCTTAGCATGAGGAATCCAGTTTTTGCGAAAAATTGCTGGCATACGTATAAATTGTACGTCATCAGGTTTAGATTCTAACCATGTGCTTATATGCGGTTCAAAATCGAAACAGTGTGGACACGCGTACCAAAACACTTCTACAACCTCTATCTTCTCCCCTGACTGTGTTGGCTGTGGTGGGGAGATAGTTATATAGCCATCTCCCTCAGAATGAACATGTCCATGCTCATCAGCATGTCCATTAGCATGTATCTGGTTGCTAGTTAAAAATAATAATAAAAACGAAATATTTGCAGCTATATTTTTCATGGTTATCCTTAAAATTTATTAAATATTGATAATATTAAACTTAGTCGTACTCTTCTATAGACACGAGGATTCAAGTTTTTACTTCACAAAAAGAATAAAATTTTAATGCAATCCTTGAATATATTGAGATACAGCTTCAATTTGAAGATCTGTCAATGATCGTGCAACGGTGCGCATCATTTTATTAGGATCATTATTCCGTTTTTCAGCCTTGAACATATTAAGTTGAATAGAGATATATTCAGCATGCTGACCACTTAATGCCGGATAAATAGCAGTCGGATTACCAGCACCGTTAGGCCCATGACAAGCCATGCAGGCTGGAACACCAGTTTTATGATCCCCAGCTCGATAGATAAGTTCTCCGATTTCTATTAATTCAGGTTTAGCAGCGCCTAAAGTCGTTTTTTGAGTAGAAAAATAAGCTCCAAGGTCAATCATATCCTGTTCGCTTAGTGGTGCCACCATCGCTGCCATAAGACCGTTGACACGGTTCCCTTTTTTGAAGTCATTCAACTGTTTGACGATGTAAGACGCATGTTGCCCTGCAAGTTTTGGCCAAATAGGATTTGTACTATTTCCATCGACACTATGACACGCAGTACAGGTTTGGGAGAGAGTCTTTCCCTTTGCAGAATCACCTTCTACAGCAAATGAATAAGTAGAGGTAAATATTAACAGGCAAATAATAATTAAGTAATTTTTCATAATTCCAGTTCCTTTAAGACAACACATATGCAGACTACAAATGATAAACTCACAGTATGATTAGATTTCAGAACAAAGTCCTGATAAAGAAGGTTAATTCAATATCAAATAATCTTCAAAATATAAGCAAAGTATTATAATGAGCAAACAAAATTTAACAGTTCATAGAGAAATGACTATAAACACAAAACAAATAATACCAAATGGTTGGTTCAGTCGCTTTGAATTTATTAAAGGTGTAGTCGCATTTACTCAACTTCCGGAAAATAGTATTGCTGAAGTTGCCTTTGCTGGGCGATCTAACGTTGGAAAATCAAGTGTATTAAATAAGATTACTAATAGACGTTCCTTGGCTAGAACCAGTAAATCTCCTGGAAGGACTAGGGAATTAAATTATTTCGCCTATGATGAATCTATACATATCGTTGATTTACCCGGATATGGTTACGCAAAAGTAGATGAAACAATGAGAAATCTTTGGGCAAAACTACTCGAACGTTATTTACGTGAACGAAACTGTCTCAAAGGAGTGTTCCTAATTATGGATATTCGACATCCAATGGGAAAATTTGATCAAATAATGCTGAATTATTGTCAGAGCTGTGATTTGTCTTTACATGTCTTATTAAATAAATCGGATAAGTTATCTAAAAGTGCAGCAAAAAAAACCACAATGGAAATTAGAAGTGAGCTGAAAAATATAAATGGTAGTGTGCAAGAGTTCTCCGCTTTAAAGGGTGTGGGTCTAGATGAGGCACGCGAGAAACTAGCTGAGTGGTTGTTTTAGGCGTGATTCTCTCAGCACAAAAAAACCGATTTTTTTACAAGTAGAAAGTTTCGGTCCTGGACTAGAATATTGCGGCTAAGAAAATTCTGATTAATATTCTTCTCAAAAAAAGTGAAATGAGAAAAATATGCTGTAAATCGTTTAAAATTTACTTATTTAGTAGGTTCTTAAGATTTAGACTTTGTCAATGATAACTTTTTGTTTATGCACAGTTCTTCGTTCTTTGCAGTTAAGGATTGTTGAGACGAAAACGAGCATCCTCTAAGGATGAATAGTAACGGTGTAAAACATTGATATATATGGATATATTCTATTTCGGTTAGTTTTTAACAGTTTTGTTATAAATGACTGAGCTAGTATCTCTTTGAACCTACTTTAACACTACATCCACAGAGTTATCCACAGAAAATGTGGATAAAAAATTAACCTCTAATACTAGCAATTACTTAGCTGAACTAAACTAGAAATGATCTGAAGTGCTGAAGATAAAGAACAATTATATTTGAGTTAAAAAGGCTTTTTTCGGGTTTTAGGAGTTTTGTAATTTGAGCATTTAATGTGGTATCTGTAGTAAAGAGATGATTCGTAGACCTTACCGATGACTTTTGGCACATTTTTTTGTCTTATTGTGTTAATACACTAGATAAATATGTCTAGTGCTATGTATAGAAGCACTGATAAATTAGTTCTTTCCAAGTAAACTTCATGGACTAATTAAGGGAGAATGAGCATATCGAAAAGAACGCTCTAGTTGAACATCTTTTTCAGTTAGATATTGTATCT